>NZ_PSRT01000027.1 GCF_004212635.1 Bradyrhizobium genosp. SA-3
CTGTGGCCCAGCAGGGCGCGCCCAAGGCCGCGGCGCCGGCCCAGCCGAAGGCCTCGCCGGCGGCGATTGCCGCGGCCAGGGAGATTTTGCAGATCAAGAACGCGACCGCGATGTATCAAGGCGCCGTGCCCGGCCTCGTCGAGAAGACCAAGATCGCGCTGACGCAGCAGAACCTCAACTACCAGAAGGACCTCAACGAGGTCGCGCCGATTGTGGCCCAGCAGCTCGCTGGCCGCCAGAACGAGATCGGCGAAGGCATGGCGCAGATCTATGCCAGCGAGTTCACCGAGCAGGAGCTGAAGGACCTCGTCACCTTCTACAAGTCGCCGCTGGGCAAGAAGCTGATCGAGGCTGAGCCGCGCGCCATCGGCCTCAGCATGGCCTTCATGAACTCCTGGGCCCAGAACTTCTCCGAAACCGTGATGGGAGCCTTCCGCGCCGAGATGCGCAAGCGTGGCAAGGAGATCTGATCGATACTATCTGATCAGAGATCGCTGAAAGGGGTCGGAGTGGACAATGGCTGAATTCGACGTCGACCTCTTCGTCATCGGTGGCGGCTCGGGCGGCGTGCGGGCCGCCCGCATCGCAGCCGGCCATGGTGCCCGCGTGACGATCGCGGAAGAGTACCGCATGGGCGGCACTTGCGTGATCCGCGGCTGCGTGCCGAAGAAGCTGCTCGTGATCGGCTCGCATGTCCGTCACGAGCTCGAGGACGCCGCCGGCTTCGGCTGGACCGTCCCGCCCGCCAGCTTCGACTGGCCAACCCTGATCGCCAACAAGGACAAGGAGATCGCGCGGCTGGAGGCGGCCTACACTGCGAACGTCGAGAAGTCGGGCGCGCAGATCGTCAAGAGCCGCGCGGCGATCGAGGACGCGCACACCGTCCGCGTGCTCGAGAACGACAGAAAGATCACGGCGAAATACATCCTGATCGCCACCGGCGGCGCACCGAACCACGGCGCGGCAATTCCCGGCATCGAGCACGTGATCTCCTCCAACGAGGCGTTCCATCTTGCGAGGCTGCCGAAGCGGATCGTGATCCAGGGCGGCGGCTACATCGCGCTCGAATTCGCCGGCATCTTCGCCGGCTTCGGCTCCGACGTCACCGTGATCTATCGCGGCGACAACATCCTTCGCGGTTTTGACGAGGATGTTCGGACCCATGTTCGTGCCGAGATGGAGAAGCAGGGCATCACCATTCTCACCGGCTGCACCGTGACCAAGGTCGACCGCCACGGCGAGGAATTCACCACCCATCTGTCGAACGGATCGAGCCTCGCCTCCGAGCAGGTGATGTTCGCGATCGGCCGCCATCCCAACGTCGCCAATCTCGGGCTGGAGAATGCCGGCGTCGCCATCAATCCGAGGAATGGCGGCATCGCGGTCGATCATTTCTCGAAGAGCTCGGTCGACAGCATCTATGCGATCGGCGACGTCACCCACCGCTTCAACCTGACGCCGGTCGCGATCCGCGAGGGCCATGCCTTCGCCGACACCGTGTTCGGCAAGCGCGAGGTGAGGGTCGATCACGCCAACATTCCGACCGCAGTGTTCTCGCAGCCGGAGGTCGGCACCGTCGGTCTCACCGAAACCGAGGCGCGGGCGCAGTACAGCCACGTCGACATCTACAAGACGACGTTCCGCCCCATCAAGGCGACGATGTCGGGCCGCGACACGCGCGTGCTGATGAAGCTCGTCGTCGACGGGGCCACCGACCGCGTGCTGGGCTGCCACATCGTCGGCGATGCCGCCGCCGAGATCACCCAGGCGGTCGCGATCGCCGTGAAGATGAAGGCGACCAAGGCCGATTTCGACTCCGCGATCGCGCTGCATCCGACCGCGGCCGAAGAGCTCGTCACCATGCGCACGCCGACCGCACGCCACGTGCGCCAGGCGGCGGAGTAGCCTTTCGCCTGTGAGGCCTTGACGTTTTGAGGGCTTGACGGTTTGTTCATGTTTTGTTCTTATGCTGCAACCGTGATGGAGGCAGCGATGGACAACCGCATCAACGAAATCCGCAGAACCATTCGAGCGCTTCGTGTCAGCATGCTCGAGGCCGAAGCCATTATGCGACCGGGACGAGGACTGTAGCTTCGTCGCGCAGGAAATCCTCAAGATGCGTTCGGTCATGAGCCTGCTCGTCAGGGAGCGTACAACGCTCGGCGATGACGAGCCGATCCTCGTCAACTGCCTCTACGTGCGGCGGCGCCGGCCGCCCCGAAAGTCATCGGCTGATCGTCTCGCGGAGTCCGGCAATATGCCGCCGCAACGCGCGGCGGCGGGGATCTGACCGGAGCAGGACAACCGGTCATTCGAACGACTGACGGGCAGCGCGTTCAGGCTTGCCGGACGGGCTGTCAGCCCACTTCGCCATGTCCATCGTTCGCACGTCGATGCCTTCGCACCAGAGGCAGCTGAGCTCCGCGCGGCCCTTTGCCGAAAGCATCGGGACAAGTCCATGGCCGCAGCCGGAGCAAGACGTGATGCGATTCATACGGTTCTCCACGATGCCCGAATTCGGGACGACATTTCGTTGCCGAAGCTTGCGCGGGCGTTATGACGGAGCAGGAATGCTTCCGATCGGAGCACTCGTGCCCCTAATCCTGGTCGCCAAGAGTCTCGGCATAAGCCTTGCCGTAGGGATAAAAATGCTCCTTGCGGCCCTGGTCCCAGAGCGCCTTGAGTCCGGGCGCCGTGATGTCCCAGTCCGGACGGCACTTCATGGTGACGGCTCGCAGGTCATGGCGCAGCTCTTCGATCGTCGGACGGCCGAAGAACCAATAGCCATTGTAGATCTTGTGAACGATGAGGCGCGGCTCCAGCACGATGACATGCGGGATCATCGGATTGTGGAGGGGATCGGTATATTCGGCGATGTCGAGATCCTTCTGAACGATCCGCCGTGAATCCGACAGGAAGGGCCAGTGTGCGCCCACACCGCTGCGATATTCACTGGTCTGGATGATGTTGTCGGTGGTGATTGTGACCATTCGGCAATAGCCCACCTCCATCTCCCGATGGAGTTGCAGGAGGCCCTCGGCCTGGCGCCGATCTTTTGGACAGAACCCGCCGCGGCCGAGGACGACGATCATGGGATCGCCCCCCTGCAACTCGGAGAGCTTGCGGTGCTTTCCGGTGTGGTCGCTGAGTTCGTAATCCGGAAAGGTTGCTCCCGGTACCATGTCAGTTCGCATCAAGCTCTCCCATGTCTGGCAAATGTGCCGACGAGTTCACAGATCGATCACGATGTCGGTTTGCGGGCGCGCACAGCAGATCAGGACATTGCCGTTCGCCGGCGAGTCGAGCGGATCCGGTGCGTAGCTGACCTCTCCGGCGACGAGTCCGCTCTCGCAGTTGTGGCAAACTCCCGTCCGGCAAGACCAGCGCACGGGGACGTCGCACGCTTCGGCCAGTTCGAGCAGGCTGGCATAAGCCGGTCCCCAGCAGACGTTGAGTCCGCTGCGGGCGAATGACACCGTCGGACCAGGTCCAGGTGCTCCGGCCGGCATGTGTGCTGCCACCTTCGGCGCAGCTGCAATGCCGGGTGTCAGCGAGGGCTTGCTGCCGAACAGTTCGGTGTGGATGCGACCCGGGGCGACGCCTATCGCAGCGAGTCCGGCGGTCAGATCGATCATGAAAAGAGCCGGGCCGCAGAGATAGAAGTCGCCGTCACGCGGCACGTCGAGTTGTTCGAGCAGGCGTTGATCCAGATGTCCGGCGCTGTCGAAGTCTGTACCAAGACGATCGCCCGGATCGGGGGCGCTGAAGCAGACATGGCTGTGATGGTGCGCGAGCCCGGCCAAAAGCTCGCGCGCTTCAGCGGCGAACGGATATTCACGGCCGTTGCGGGTGCCGTGCAGCCACCAGACATCTTGCTTCGCTCCTTGCGCGGCCAGCGCGTGCAGCATCGCGAGCACCGGCGTCACGCCGATGCCGGCGCTAAGCAGGACGATGGGCCGTGCATCCGGCCGTAGCGTGAAATTGCCGCGTGGCGCACCTAGCTGCACGACCTCGCCGGTGTGAAGCTCATCGGCGACATAGCGGCTCGCTGCGCCATGCGCTTCTCGTTTGATGCTGATGCGATAGGACGCGGAATCGGCGGGGCCGGAGAGCGAATAGCTGCGCGCCATCGCGGATGGTCCAAGTCGCACGATGACGAACTGACCGGGCAGGGGCATGGCAGCGGGCTGCCCATCCGTGGGTTCGAGGATGAGCGACGTCACATTGCTGCTTTCGGCGATCTTGCGCACAACGCGAAACGGCCGGAAGCCACGCCAGGCCGGAGGTGGGCTCGCGGCCGGACCGAGCCCGGCGTTTCCTGCCGTATTGTTCGTGCTTTGCTGTTCGAGCAGAGCTTCGAAGGAATGACGCCAGCCGCGGCTCAGCGCCGGAATTTTCAACGCCCGCTCCAGCCGATCGCGCGGATGAGGGGGCAGATAGAGCAGCGCATTGATCTCGGAAACGCTCATGCTTTCAGGGCCGCTTTCGACCTGCGTGATCTCGTCGCCGGCCTCGACTTGGCCTTCCTCGATCACACGAAAATAGAAACCGGGACGGCCATGTTTGACGAGCAGCGCGGCCATATCCGGTTCCTCCATGCGAATGCCGAGCCGATAACAGGTGACGCGTGGCTGCGTCACCTCGAACAGGGCCGAGCCGATCCTGTAGCGGTCGCCGATGCCGACCTCGGTGTCGGCGAGGTCGTCAACGGTGAAATTCTCGCCGAATTGCCCGGGGACAAAATTCGATCGACCGAGATGTTCCTGCCAGTACCGATAGGACTCGTCCTGGTAGACGTACACGGCGCGGTGTTCGCCGCCGTGGCCCGCCGTGTCGCCCTGGCCGTCACCGTCAATGTTGAGCCGGCGCACCATGCGCGGGCCTTTGACGGGAGCCTTCCAGATGCCGGTATGAACGGTCCTGCCTTGCCAGGCGACGACACGCGGCAAGCCAACATTGACGGAGAGTAGATGGGCCATGGATGTTCCCCGGCGTGACTGGCCGTCCCGCGGAGGTCCGGGAGCGCCGTATCGTCAATCTGCATCCTGGTTGGGTCATTGGCCCGTTAGTAGTTGTTAGACGTTGCGAGCAAGCCTTGCCACGGCTGTCCGCACACCCAACGTCAAGGCAACAAACCGCAAAGGCGGGAGGTCGAGATGAACGATCAAGCTACGCTGGCGGCGCTCCAGCGTCATTGGGATGCATCGGACGCGAACGATTTCGAGACCGAGCATGATATCTACCGCGAGGATGCCGTGCTCGACTATCCGCAGTCCGGCGAGCGCATCCGCGGTCGCAGGAACATTCAGGAAAGCCGCTTCGTGCAGCCGAACAAGAAGTGCTTCACAGTTCGGCGGATCGTTGGCGGCGGCGATCTCTGGGTGAGCGAGTTCGTGCTGACCTACGATCGCGTGCCATCCTACGTCGTGAGCATCATGGAATTCCGCGATGGCCTGGTGGCGCACGAAACACAGTATTTTGGTGACAGGTTCGAGCCGTCGCCGTCGCGTGCGCATCTTGTCGAGCGGGTGGGGTGAGTTGTGCTTGCTCACACTCCGTCATTGCGAGCGGGCGAAGCAATCCAGAGTCTTTCCGCGGTGGCAGTCTGGATTGCTTCGCTGCGCTCGCAATTGTCGAGGTTGAAGCAGTTGGGCCAATACTCTCCGTCGTCCCGGCACTCTCCGTCGTCCCGGCGAAGGCCGGGATCCATACTCCCAGGGAGCAATTTGGCGATGATTGTTCGTTCCGCACTCCTGCCAACCGAGATCGATAGATTCCGCGGTATGGGTCCCGGCCTTCGCCGGGACGACGCCGAGGACTTGCTGCACATCGCATCCTGGAACCCGATGCGGCGGCTGGTCGCAGTCGTTTCGCCTTGATTCCGACAGGTCCGTCTTTATTTCTTGCGTGAACAAGAATCCGGGCCCCTCTGGCGAGGACGCCGACGATGTCGGCAAACCTCGTGATGTCGGATGACCTGTCCCGCGCGAATGCGATGGATCGGCCGATCGTCGGGCCTTCTTCGGTTCTCTCCGACCAGTCGCTCCATCGCAGCTCCGTGCGGCCATTTCGCAAGATCGAGGAGCAACGATGTCTGACGCCAAGCATTCAAATCCGAACGAGATCGAGATCGCGGATCCGTCCAGCCTGAATGAGCAGGCTGCGGCGGCGCTGGTCATTGCCGGCGCGCTGGTCGCCGTGGCCGACCGGCGCGTTTCGCCGGTCGAGCGCGACGAAGTGATCCGCTTCATCCGGGATCGCGGATTGGCGCCTCATATCGACGACGAAAGGCTGCTTGCGATGTTCGACGCACTCGCCGAACGACTCGAGGAGCCGGATTTTGCCAACGTCGTGATCGAGACGCTGCGGCCGGTCTCGGATATGCCGCTCTCGTCTCATCTGATGGAGTTGTCGGAGCGCGTCGCGGCCGCCGACGAGGACGTTCATCCCCATGAGGTCCAGGCGATCAAGCTGTTGCGCCTGCTGACGCTGGCGCTGCCGCGTGCAAAGCGGGTCGCACCGGCCGCGGCCCGCGCCGCCGCCAAGGAATGAGCATGACCACTGCCTCGGACCAACGTACGACGGGAGCCGAGGGTGCTGCCAGCCAGATGGCCGGCGGCGACCCGCGCCTCGACAAACTCGTCAATTGCCTGCCGCCGCGCATGGGCGACACCGTCACCTATCTGCTCAAGCCGTCGAGCCGCTGGGTCAGGATCCCCTCGGGCGCGCTGCTCGTCGTCGGCGGCGTGTTCTCGTTCCTGCCGATACTGGGTGTCTGGATGCTGCCACTCGGCCTCGCGCTGCTTGCGGAGGACGTGCCCGCGTTGCGCTCCTCACGTTCGAAGGTCCTGGACTGGGTCGAGCGGAAGAAGCCGCAATGGCTCGATCCGTCCGCATCGAAACATGATCGATCATGACTGAACTCATCACCACCGAGGCGCTGGCCGCGCTGCTCCAGGTCATCCTGATCGACCTCGTGCTGGCCGGCGACAACGCCGTCGTCATCGGCCTTGCCGCCGCGGGGCTGCCGGCCGAGCAGCGCCGGCGCGCCATCGTCGTCGGCATCGTCGCCGCTACTGCGCTGCGCATCGCCTTCGCCGGCGTTGCGACCCAGCTGCTGCAAGTGATCGGCCTCCTGCTCGCCGGCGGCGTGCTGCTGCTGTGGGTCTGCTGGAAGATGTGGCGCGAGCTGCGCGAGCGGGCCGCGCATTCGCATCAGCTTGCATTCAGCCATGGCGGCGGCGCGAGCGACGCACCTGTGCCGCATAAGACTTTCGGGCAGGCGGCCTTGCAAATCGTCGCCGCCGACGTCTCGATGTCGCTCGACAACGTGCTCGCGGTCGCGGGCGCCGCGCGCGAGCATCCCTACATCCTTGCGTTCGGCCTGCTATTGTCGGTGGCGATGATGGGCGTTGCCGCGGACCTGCTGGGCCGCGTGCTGCAGAAGCAGCGCTGGATCGCCTATGTCGGTCTCGCCATCATCGTTTACGTCGCCCTCGAGATGATCTATCGCGGCTCGCTCGAGCTCGCGCCTGTCATCGCGAGCCTCTGAGGCGCGTTTCCTGTCTCACTCCGGAGTGATCAATGACGTCTGAAACCAAAGCACTTTCGGCGCATTCCGCGCCAGCGCCGCAGATCGGTCCGTTTGCGCAGCTCATCTTTGGCTCGCGCTGGCTACAAGTGCCGCTCTATGTCGGCCTGATCATCGCGCAGGGCGTTTATGTGCTGCTGTTCCTGAAAGAGCTCTGGCACCTGGTCGCGCACTCGTTCGACGCCAGTGAGCAGCAGATCATGCTGGTCGTGCTCGGGCTGATCGACGTCGTCATGATCTCGAACCTGCTGGTGATGGTGATCGTCGGCGGCTACGAGACCTTCGTCTCCCGGCTGAACCTGACCGGTCATCCCGACGAGCCGGAATGGCTGAGCCACGTCAATGCCAGCGTGCTCAAGATCAAGCTGGCGATGGCGATCATCGGCATCTCCTCGATCTCGCTGCTCAGGACCTTCATCGAGGCGGGCAATCTCGGCACGACGCGCAGCAATTTCACCGAGAGCGGCGTGATGTGGCAGGTGCTGATCCATCTGACCTTCATCATTTCGGCAATCGGCATCGCCTGGGTCGACCGCCTCAGCGAGAGCGGCCATCGCAAGGAGGCACGCCACGGCTGATGAACTTGGCCGTCTGATACCTCCCGAGCGGCCAAGCCTGCAGCCCGCCTGATCGCGCGATCAGGCGGGCTCTCTTTTCCGGATCGATAAAATTGTCTGCAATTCGCACAGCAGCGGCAAACCCTGCGCACAAGAAACGTGCGGCCTTAAACCTTGACTTTGGAACCCGCGTGCATCCTCCCGGCAAAAGGGCAGGGCATCCGCATGTCTATTCTCAGGGAGATCGTCGCCGCGGTCGCAGGAGTGTACGCGCTCCTGTTCGTCTGCGACGCATTGTTCGGGGTCGGCGAGGCACGCTTCGACGACGCCTATTTCCGCGCCAGCTTCTACGCGCCGCGGCCGAAGGAATTTCGCTTTGCGAGCGATACGCCGCCGGCGGTGCGTGTCAGCGAGGCATTTGCGCAATTCGCGCCGGGCGAAGCCAGGCCGAACAGGCGTTACTCGTCGCTGACGACGATCATCCGCTGACGTCACTCTCCCTGGATCCATTCGGCGACGCCGCGCCACAGCGTATCGCGGTGATCGGGGCGGAAGAAGCCGAAATGGCCGATGGCCTTGGCGCCGACGTCGGACGGTTTGACCGTCAACACCTCCGGCTTGATCGCGGTGAACCCGCTCGTGAGCAACTCGACCGCGGGGCGCGTCGCCCAGGGATCGTCGGAGAAGCACAGTGCGCGCAATTCGCCCTTGAACCTGGCAAAGTTCTCCAGTGCCGGCAGCCGTGAATCGAAGAGATAGCGGGGGCTCGAGACCCACTGGGCCCATTGCAGGAAAACGCCCTTGGGCAAATCCTCGCCAATGCCGGCCCAGCCGGGCGCGTAGCCGAGCGCGTGGGCCAGCGGCACGCCGACAAAATTCATGAAGGCGAAGACGCGGTATTTCTCCGGCGAGGTCATCAGCCGCCAGGTCGCGGCCTGCGAGGCCACGAAGGCGGCGCGCGAAATCTCCATGTTGTTCGCGATCAGCCCGAGCGCCTGGCCGCCGAAGGAATGGCCGACATAGGCTAGCGGCAGGGTGTGGTAGCGCTCGCGCATCCAGCGCACCGCCGCGGTGACGTCGAGAGCGGCCCAGTCGGACATCGAGGCCTTGAAGCCGACCAGCGATTTCGGCCGGTTGTAGCCGACCATCGCCGGCAGCCGGGAATCGCCGATGCCGCGATAGTCGTAGGTCAGGACCGCGCAGCCGCGATGGGCGAGATAGCAGGCAAAGCCGCGATAAATTTTCCGCGGGACGGCGGTGGCGGAGTTGATCAGCACGGCATGGCGTTTGGCGCCGCGCGGCAGAAACAGGGTGCCGGTCAGTGCATGCCCGTCGGTCGCCGGGAAGCTGATCTCGTCGATGAAAACGTCGTCCGATGCCGCGTCCATGGGCAGAAGGTGTCCTGCCGGTTTCCTTACCAGTTTCCTTGCCGTTCCCAGCAAATGCGAATTTGGCTTTGCCCGCAAGGGTTTGCAATGCGGAATGGATTTACAACTGGCGGGGCAGGGCTAGCCTGTGTATAAGGCGGCCCTCGCAACCCACAGATCAGGTTGCACTTTTTGCTTCACGGAGAGATTGCGATGTCCGAGCGGTGGACGCCCGAGTCCTGGCGCAGCAAGCCGGTGCTACAGGTGCCCGATTATCCCGACGCCAAGGCTTTGGCCGACGTCGAGGCGCAGCTTGCGACCTTTCCGCCGCTGGTGTTCGCCGGCGAGGCGCGCAACCTGAAGAAGGCCTTAGCGCGGGTTGCGGCCGGCGAGGCCTTCCTACTCCAGGGCGGCGACTGCGCCGAGAGCTTTGCCGAGCATGGCGCCAACAACATCCGCGACTTCTTCCGCGTGCTGCTCCAGATGGCGGTGGTGCTCACTTACGCCGGCGCCGTTCCCGTGGTGAAAGTCGGCCGCATCGCCGGCCAGTTCGCAAAGCCGCGGTCGTCGCCGACCGAGAAGGTGAACGGCGTCGAGCTGCCGAGCTATCGCGGCGACATCGTCAACGACATCGCCTTCACCGAGGAAGCCCGCGTGCCGGATCCGCAGCGTCAGCTGATGGCCTATCGCCAGTCGGCCGCGACGCTGAACCTGCTCCGCGCCTTCGCCACCGGCGGCTATGCCAATCTCGGCAGCGTGCACCAATGGATGCTCGGCTTCCTGAAGGATAGCCCGCAGTCCCGCCGCTACAAGGAATTGGCCGACCGCATCTCGGATGCGCTGAATTTCATGCGCGCCTGCGGCCTCGACCTCGAGGCCCATCCCGAGCTGCGCGCCACTGACTTCTACACCAGCCACGAGGCGCTGCTGCTCGGCTACGAGCAGGCCTTGACCCGCGTCGATTCCACCACCGGCGACTGGTATGCGACCTCGGGCCACATGATCTGGATCGGCGACCGTACCCGCCAGCTCGATCACGGCCATATCGAATATTTCCGCGGCATCAAGAACCCGATCGGGCTCAAATGCGGCCCCTCGCTCAAGCCCGACGAATTGCTCAAGCTGATCGACGTGCTCAACCCCGACAACGAGCCCGGCCGGCTGACGCTGATCGGCCGCTTCGGGTCCGACAAGGTCGGCGAGCATCTGCCCAATATGATCCGCGCCGTGCAGCGCGAGGGCAGGGTGGTGGTCTGGTCGTGCGATCCCATGCACGGCAACACCATCACCTCGACGTCGGGCTATAAGACGCGCCCCTTCGACCGCATCCTGTCCGAGGTGAAATCGTTCTTCGCGATCCACGGCGCCGAAGGCACCCATGCCGGCGGCGTGCATCTGGAGATGACCGGCCAGGACGTCACCGAATGCCTCGGAGGCGCCCGCGCCATCACCGACGAGGATCTCAACGACCGCTACCACACGGTCTGCGATCCCCGCCTCAATGCCGAGCAATCCATCGACATGGCTTTCCTGATCGCCGAGCTGCTCAAGCAGGAACGCGCCGGCAAGGCCAAGCCGATGCCGGCCGCAGCGGGGCTCTAAGACCTTGCTGCGGATCTGGAAGGCCACGATCAATTCCCGGAACGGTCTGGCCTTTGCATTTCGATCGGAGCAGGCCGTCCGCGAGGAGATCTTTGCGCTCCTGCTGTCGCTGCCGCTGGCCTGGTTCATCGGCGCGACCGCGATGCGCGCGGTCGAGCTGGTCTGTGCGGTCGCGTTCGTGCTGGTGGTCGAGCTGCTCAACACCGCGATCGAAAAACTCGCCGACCGCCTCACCATGGACCACGACAAGCAGATCGGCCGGGTCAAGGACATGGGCTCGGCTGCGGTCGGCGTTGCGCTGCTGATGGCCGGCGCGTTCTGGATCTTTGCGCTCATCGAGCGATTGGGTTTCCTCTAACGAGGATCGAACAAGGGCGCACCATGACCGAACGTCTCAACGCATTCGCGGTCACGCTCGCCCAGCTCAATCCGACCGTGGGCGATATCGAGGGCAACGCCGCCAAGGCGCGCTCAGCGCGCGCGCGAGCCGCTGCCGATGGTGCCGATCTCGTGCTGTTTCCGGAATTGTTCATCGCCGGCTATCCGCCGGAGGACCTGGTGCAGAAGCCCGCGTTCCAGGCCGCCTGCCGCGCGGCGATCGAGGCGCTCGCGCGCGAGACGGCAGACGGTGGTCCGGCGATGCTGGTCGGCACGCCCTGGCTCGAGGAGGGCAGGCTTTACAATGCCTGTGCGCTGCTCGATGGCGGCCGCATCTCCGCGCTGCGCTTCAAGTGCAATCTGCCGAACTACGGCGTGTTCGACGAGAAGCGGCTGTTTTCGCAGGGCCCTGCCGCCGGCCCTGTGACCGTGCGCGGCGTGCGCATCGGCGTGCCGATCTGCGAGGACATCTGGCTGGAAGAGTCCGAGGACTACGAGAACGTGGTCGAGACGTTGGCCGAGACCGGCGCCGAGATCATCCTGGTGCCGAACGGCTCGCCTTACGCCCGCGACAAGAACGACGTTCGCCTGTCGGTCGCGGTGGCGCGGGTGACCGAGAGCGGGCTGCCGCTGGTCTATCTCAATCAGGTCTGCGGCCAGGACGAGCTCGTGTTCGACGGCGCCTCCTTCGTGCTCAACGGCGACCTCTCACTCGCGGCACAGTTGCCGGCGTTCGAAGAGAGCATCGTCACGCTGCGCTTCACCAGAAATGGTGACGACTGGCGTTGCACCGGTCCGATCGCCGAGCAACCCGAAGGTGACAAGGCCGATTACGCCGCCTGCGTGCTGGGCCTCCGCGATTACGTCGCCAAGAACGGCTTTCCGGGCGTGCTGCTCGGTATCTCCGGCGGCATCGATTCCGCGCTGTGTGCGGCGATCGCGGTCGATGCGCTCGGCGCCGATCAGGTGCATGGCGTGATGCTGCCTTATCGTTACACCGCATCACACTCGGTTGCGGATGCCGGCGAGCTCGCCGGCCATCTCGGCATCCGCTACGAGGTTTTGCCGATCGCGGAAGCCGTCAACGGGTTCGAGACCATCCTGTCCGGCATCTTCAAGAACCTGCCGCCTGACGTCACCGAGGAGAATCTCCAGGCCCGCACCCGCGGCACGCTCTTGATGGCGATCTCCAACAAGACCGGCTTGATGGTGGTGACAACAGGCAACAAGTCCGAAATGTCGGTCGGCTACGCCACGCTCTATGGCGACATGAACGGCGGCTTCAATCCGATCAAGGACATCTATAAGACGCAGGTGTTTCGCCTGGCGGCACTGCGCAATTCCTGGAAGCCGGAAGGCGCGCTCGGGCCGGCCGGCGAGGTCATTCCCCCCGATATCATCACGCGGCCGCCGACCGCGGAGTTGCGCGAGAACCAGCGTGATGAGGACTCGCTGCCGCCTTACGACGTGCTCGATGCCATCCTGGAACGTCTGGTCGAACGCGAGGAGCCGCTTGATCAAATCATCGCGGCCGGCTTCGAGCGTGAGACGGTCACCCGCATCGACCATCTCCTCAACGTCGCCGAATACAAGCGTCGCCAGGCTGCGCCCGGCGTGAAGGTGACACCTAAGAATTTCGGCCGCGACCGCCGCTATCCCATCACCAACCGTTTTCGTGACAAGGGCCAGCCGTTGCCGGCGGCGGATGAGGCGCTGGTGTCACGTGGGAGCAAGGCGTCGATCGACGCGTTTGAGGGGTGACTCTTCAAAGATGCCCGCCTCGGGCGGCATGACGGTGAGAACTCAGATTGCCGCTACGACGGGGTTGCGAAGAAGAGCATCCGAAGGAAGTGGGTGTATTCGGATTCGAGCACCATGATCGACACAAATACCAGTACCGCGACCGGCGGTAGCAGGATGGCATAGGCCAGGGCCAGTCGCTCCCAGGCCATGTGCATGAAGACGGCGACGATCAGCCCGGCCTTCAACACCATGAACAGCAGGATCAGCGACCACCTCAGATAGCCATGTAGGCCAAAGTAGTCGACGAGGTAGGAGCACGTGCTGAGGACGAACAACCAGCCCCAGACCACGAGGTAGAGTTTGATCGGGTGCTGTTGACCCTTGGCGTGAACGGCTGCCATTGCGACTGCGCCGTGCACCGGAGCGTGAAGCTGTCCTTCCATGTGTACCGTCACGTTTGTCATGCGCCGACCTCACCAAAGATAGAAGAATGCAAAGATGAAGACCCACACGAGATCGACGAAGTGCCAGTACAGGCCCGTGATCTCGACGATCTCGTAATACCCCTTGCGGCTCGTGAAGAAGCCGCGCCTCTCGACGTCGAAATCGCCGCGAAAGACCTTCCGCGCAATGGCGATCAGGAAGATCACGCCGATCGTCACATGGGTGCCGTGAAAGCCGGTGATCATGAAGAAGCTCGCGCCAAACTGCGGGGCACCCCATGGATTGCCCCAGGGCCGGACGCCCTCCATGATTAGCTTGGTCCATTCGAAGGCCTGCATTCCGACGAAGGTTGCGCCGAAGGCTGCCGTGGCCAGCATTAAGGCCGCGGTTCTGACGCGATCGCGACGGTAGCCGAAATTGACGGCCATCGCCATGGTGCCGCTGCTGCTGATCAGGATAAAGGTCATGATGGCGATCAGGATCAGCGGAATGTGCTTGCCGGCGATGTTGAGAGCGAAGACCTCGCTGGGATTGGGCCAGGGCACGGTCGTCGACATCCGCGCCGTCATGTAGGAGAGCAGGAAGCAGCTGAAGATGAAGGTGTCGCTGAGGAGGAAGATCCACATCATGGCCTTGCCCCAGGACACGTTCTTGAAGGCGCGCTGATCGGACGCCCAGTCGGCGGCGATGCCGCGCCAGCCTTCAAGCCGCGCAGGCGATTGGCCCGGATTTGTCAGTACGGTCCCAGCCATCTGGTCTCGCCTCCCTAGCTCAGCAATTGGCGGCAGATGTTGACGAAATCGTCGGTCCAGCCCGTGAGAAGACCGAGCAGGACAAGCCAGACCAGCAGCAGGAAGTGCCAGTAGATGGCGCACAGTTCCACGCTCAAGCGCATGTCGGCGATCTCGGCGCCGCGCCACATCTTGGCTGAGGTTCGGCCCAAGGCCACCAGGCCGCCCGTCAGATGCAGCCCGTGCACTGCGGTCAACAGGTAGAAGAAGGAATTCGCCGGATTGGACGCCACGAAATATCCGGCAGCCCCGAGCCGTTGCCAGGCCAGGAGCTGTCCGGCGAGGAAGATCACGGCAGATGCTCCGCCAGCGAGCAGGCCGATCATGACGCTTTCAGCATCGTGTCGGCGCGCGGCCACGTACGACCATTGCAGCGCAACGCTGCTCAGGACCAGGACGCCCGTGTTGACCCACAGCAGCCGCGGTACCGGCAGCGGCCGCCAGTCCACCACGCTCATGCGCATCGAGTAGGCGCTGATGAAGAGGACGAATAATGCGCTCGCGACAGCGAGAAACACGCCAAGTCCGACCTTCGCTGCCGGCCAGGTCATGGCATCGCCGCCCGGGAAGTCGCCGGCCGGGCCTTCCTCCAGCCATGGCTTGGCCGTCAGCCGCTGCTGCGACAGCCACCATCCGGCGATCACCGCAAGCACAGCCAGGAACAGGATGATGGCGCTCACGAAGCAGCTCCCTGAACGAGCTGCGTCGCGCGCGGTGGCTGGTTCTGCGGAATGAAGTCCTCCGCGGCACCGGGTACACTGTAGTCATAGGCCCAGCGGTACACGACCGGGAGCTCCTTGCCCCAGTTGCCGTGCCCTGGAGGCGTCTCCGGCGTCTGCCACTCCAGCGTCGTCGCCCGCCACGGGTTGCCGCCCGAGGCCTCACCTTTGAACAAGCTCCAGGCCAGATTGAACAGGAACACCATCTGGCTGAAGCCGACGGTCAAGGCCACCACGGAGATGAAGGCATTGAGCGAATGGGCCGAGGACGGGATGAAGGCCGCATCCCCGAGTTCGAAATACCGGCGCGGAACCCCGAGCAGTCCAAGATAGTGCATGGGGAAGAAGATCAGGTAGGCGCCGAGGAAGGTGACCCAGAAGTGAAACTTGCCGAGAGCCTCGTTCAGCATCCGCCCCGTGATCTTGGGGTACCAATGATAGATCGCGCCGAGCACGACCATGATCGGCGCCACGCCCATCACCATGTGGAAATGCGCGACCACGAACATGGTGTCGGAGAGGGGCACGTCCACGACGACGTTGCCGAGGAAGAGGCCGGTGAGCCCGCCGTTCACGAAGGTGATGATGAAGCCGAGGGCGAACAGCATCGGCACCGTCAGATGGATGTCGCCGCGCCACAGGGTCAGCACCCAGTTGTAGACCTTGATCGCGGTGGGGATTGCGATGATGAGCGTCGTGGTGGCGAAGAAGTACCCGAATTGCGGGAACATGCCGCTCACATACATGTGGTGCGCCCATACGATGAAGCTGAGCGCGCCGATGGCCACGATCGCCCAGACCATCATGCGGTAACCGAAGATGTTCTTGCGCGCATGCGTGCTGATCAGATCGGAGACGATGCCGAAGGCGGGCAGGGCGACGATGTAGACTTCGGGGTGGCCGAAGAACCAGAACAGGTGCTGGAAGAGCAGCGGGCTGCCGCCGCCATATTTCGACAGCGTGCCCATCTCGACGAGCGAAGGCATGAAGAAGCTGGTTCCGAGCAGACGGTCGAGCAGCAGCATGACCGAGGCAACGAACAGTGCAGGGAATGCCAAGAGCGCCATCACGGTCGCCGTGAAAATACCCCACACCGTCAGCGGCAAGCGCATCAACGTCATGCCGCGGGTGCGCGCCTGGAGCACCGTGACGACGTAATTCAGTCCGCCCATGGTGAAGCCGATGATGAACAGGATCAGGGACGACATCATGAGAATGATGCCCCAATCCTGCCCGGGCGTTCCGGAGAGGATTGCTTGCGGCGGGTACAGCGTCCAGCCGGCGCCGGTGGGGCCGCCGGGCACGAAGAATGTCGAGGCCAGCACCAGCACTGCGAGCAGGTAGACCCAGTAGCTCAGCATGTTCACATAGGGGAAGACCATGTCGCGGGCGCCGACCATCAGCGGGATCAGGTAGTTGCCGAAGCCGCCCAGGAACAACGCGGTGAGCAGATAGATCACCATGATCATGCCGTGCATGGTGATGAACTGGAGGTACTGGTTGGAATCGATGAAGGAGAAGGTGCCGGGGAATCCCAGTTGCAGCCGCATCAGCCACGACAGCACCAGGGCCACCAGCCCGATGGCCGTGGCCGTCAGCGAATACTGAATGGCGATCACCTTGGCGTCCTGCGAGAAGACATATCGCGTCCACCAGCTCCGCGGATGATAGAGCTCGACATCAGGTACTTCGGCAGGCGGAATGCCGGGGATCCCTTCATATGGAATATCGACCATAGAAACCTCCTCGGTCGTTTCCATCGGGGGTGAGGCGTTGGCCTCATGCACCCGATCTATCTTGGCGGCGGCAGCTTGCTACTTGCCCCCGGATTGGTACGTCGCCTTCACGACGGCTTTTGCCGGCGACAATTCTGCAAACGTTTTTTGTTGCTCCAGCCAAGCGTGATATTCACGCTCTTCGTCGATGATGACCTTGGTCCGCATCTGATAGTGAGCAGCGCCACAAAGCTCCGCACAGAGAACGTCGAACGTTCCGGTTCGGATCGGCGTTATCCAGAAATAGGTCACCATGCCGGGAACCATGTCCATCTTGGCCCGGAATTCGGGCACGTAGAAATCGTGCAGGACATCGACCGAGCGGAGGAGAACCTTGACCGGCTTTCCCACTTGAAGGTGCAGCTCGCCGCTCTCAATCACGACGTCGTCCTGCCCGTGTTGGTCGTCATGATTGAGTCCCATCGGATTGTCGGAGGCGATGTTGCGGACATCGGATGTGCCCAATTGGCCATCCTTGCCCGGAAGGCGGAAGCTCCATTGCCATTGCTGCCCCATCACCTCGACCTCGGTGGCATCCGCAGGCACCGTCACGAACTGGTGCCAGACCACGAGGCCAGGCGCCAGCATGGCCGCGACGCCGACGCCGGTCCCGACGCTCAGCCACCATTCGAGCCTTTTGTTTTCCGGATTGTAGTCAGCCCGTCTTCCCTCTTTGTGGTGAAAGCGGAAGACGCAGTAGGCCATGAAGGCGATGACCGCGACGAAAACAAAGCCCGTGATCCAGAACGTGATGTTGATGGTGTGGTCGATATAGGCCCAGTTCGTGGCGATCGGCGTCCACCACCACGGGCTGTAGAGGTGAAACAGCACCGAGCCGATCGCGACCAGAAGCAATATCAGTGCGACAGCCATTCTGATCCATCCTTGCCACTGAAGGCTACGGATACGAATCCAGGGCGAAGCTCATGTCTGTCGCGATGGCTGGCCTTTCTTGGTTGGCATTCATGCCATCGCCGGCCTCTTGCTTCGCCCATTCCACTGGTCGCGAAATCAAAGGAACGCTCGCGACCATCAATCTCATCGGAGCTAAGGGCGTCTGTGTCTAAAATGGTCCCAGCCTAATCCGGCGTCAATAGAGCATATCGGCGTGCCGACGGGGCGTGGGCGTTGCCGATCGTCCGGCAAGTCGACAAAGCATCAGGGCATCGGGGAGCGCTCAGCGTCCGGGGTGATGCAACGCACAAATCAGGTCACGCAATTCACCGAACCGTGAGTTCAGCCTTGCCGCGCGCGCGCTAAGCTTGCCAGACAGGTCGCGGCGGGTTCCGTCCGGCCAGGCTCGTTTGCTGAACCTGGGTTACCGTACTCGACCCATCGCGTTTCCTGCTCATCCGGCGGACACGCGTGGCTGGAAAGCGCGTGTTATCGAAACCGCGATTTTCAGCACGGGAGGGTCCGTTCATGGCCACTCTGTACTCCCACGACATCAGGCGGCACGTATTCGGCGAAGCGGCCTCCTATCCCATTCGCAAGATCAGCTTGTCCGACCTGTCCGAGGCCCTGCGCCTGGGTTGGGAGGATTTCCAGGCGATGCCGAGTCACGCGATCGTCGTGTGCGTGATTTATCCCGTTCTCGGTCTCGTCCTGTTCAGGATGGTGCTCGGCTATTCGGTGCTGCCGCTACTGTTTCCGCTGGCCGCCGGCTTTGCCTTGGTCGGGCCTTTTGCCGCGATCGGTCTCTACGAACTCAGCCGTCGTCGTGAGCGCGGTGAGGAGGTCGATGCATGGGATGCGATCAAGGTGCTGCGCGCACCGTCGTTCGGCGCCATGTTAGAACTCGGCGTGCTCCTGCTGGTCCTGTTCGGGGCCTGGATCGGGGTCGCGAACGCAATCTATGTCACGATCTTCGGTCACGCGGCGGCCGCAAGCATTCCCGACTTCGCAACGCGCGTGCTGACGACACCAGAAGGCTGGTCGCTCATCATCGTCGGTTGCGGTGTCGGCTTCCTGTTTGCGGTTGTGGCGCTGTGCGTCAGCGTCGTGTCATTTCCGTTGATGCTGGACCGGCATGCGACTGCGATCGACGCGATCCGCACGTCGCTCCGAGCGGTCGCGGCGAATCCGGTTGCGATGGCAGGATGGGGCCTCATCGTGGCGGCGCTGCTCGTGATCGGCTCGCTGCCGTTCTTCGTCGGTCTCGCTGTCGCTCTGCCGGTGCTCGGTCATGCCACCTGGCACCTCTATCGACGGGTGGTCGAGCCGAATCCGAACCCACCGGACGCACCGCCGCCGCCTCCGAAGGGAAAGCGCTACGCAGCAGACTTCCCGGCCAATCTCTTCCCGTGGAGCCGCGAGGGCGAGTAGTAGCGCGCGTTTGAGGGATAACCATGCCCCGCGAAGGCGGGGCATCCAGTACTCCGTGACGCCAGTCGTGCTGACAGTAAAAGCAGGGCTGCCTACTTCTGCTGCTGCGGCAGGAAGGTCGGGCCGACCGAGCGGATCGGCTTGTTCTCGGAGTTCGTAGTGGCGGCGGCATCCGCCGGCGGCGGCGCTGCCGGCGGGGTGGTGGCCGTCGTCGGCGCCGGAGCTGCGCCCTTCTTGGCATTGGCAGACGTGCCCTTGTTGAGCCGCTGCTGCTGCATCTTCCTGGCGCTCTCTTCGGTGACGATGATGTCGCCCTGCTGCTCGGCCGCCGCCTTGTCGTCGGCCGATTTCAGCGCATCCGCCCAGGTCTGGCCTGCGGCCTTGCAGGAACAGGACGGATTGAACTCGCTGCGGAATTTGAACGCGGTCGGCAGCGCCGTGTAGGGTTGGCCGCCGATCGAGACCGCCGAGTTCATGTCTTCGCCGGGATTGCGATGGGTGTAGAGCACGGCTTCCGCGGCCGGGCACAGCGCCTTGCAGGTCTTCTCGTCGTCGGGGAAGCGCGCCGGCACGGTCGCAAACGAGATCGGGAAATAGGCGCCGTCGCAGGTGCGGACGCACACGGTGCGGAATGTACCGGATTGCGGGCCGAGATCGGCGGGCGGCACGGCTTGCGGATTGTTGGCGCTGTTGCCGCCGAACAAATTGCTGAGGAAGTTGCCGCCGCCTTGTGATTGCGCGGCGTTGGCATATTGCGGGCCGCAATTGTTCTGCGCCAGCGCCGCCAGCACCGAGCGGCGCTGGTTGTCGCGCTCGGGGCTGAAGCCGCCGGGGCCGCCGCCGCGCAGCCGCTCGAGATTGCCGGTGATCTGGTCCAGATTGGCGCGCATCTGCTGGATCTGGGTATTGACCGGGCCGCATTGCGCCGACTGGCCGTTGAACAGCGAGAAGAAGCCGGAGGAATCGCAGCCCATGCGCTTGGCCTGCATGGTGACGCGGTCGAGCTCGGCCTGCTGACGGCTCTGGGAATCCTGGTAGCGGCGGATCTGTTCTTCGCGCGCGGGGTCACCGCCACCGCCGCGGTCGAGCGCGGCGAGCTGGCCTTCCAGTCGCACGCACATCGGATTAGGGCCGAGTCCGCCCTGGCCGGGCTGAGGCGGCGGTCCGGGTGGGCCGGCCTGCGCGAAAGCGCCGGTGGCGAGCACGACCGTGCTCAGGAGCACGGTGCAGGCAAGGAGGAAGCGGGCACGGGGCAGGGACAACAATTCAGGCATATCCGCCATTCTAGCGAGGTCACGGCCCAATGTGACTTTCCAAGTGACTTTGGAGGGCCGAAGCGCGCCTTCCCATAGCCGCTTCCTGCGGCATCGTCACGTCGTTTCAAGGGCCAAAGATTGGGCCTAAGGTCCGCCAGTTCCGAGCGAATTCAGCGCTGGCAGGTGATTGCGACATATTCGTCGCAACGGCCATGGGAGCAGTTTGCGCCGGATTTGGGGACGGAGCCGGTAATTTCGTCGGGATCGACCCGGCGATAGGCCGAGGCCTGGGCAAAATCCCGTGACTGGCAATAGGTGCGCGCGACGGAGGCGCCGCATTTGTCGCCCTTGGCCAGGCACTGGTCGACCCCGTAGCCGTCCGCCTGGTTGGCAATGATGAAGACGCGGGTCTCGGCGCAAGCGTTGGATGCCGCAAGGATGGAGGCGCCGAAAATGAGCGCGAGCAAGGATCGCATGAAAACACCGGGGCAAAAAAGAACCGCCAGTTCCAGAATGGGCTCAAATGGTTAAGGATCATGAACCATCAGTACGAGCGGGGCGCTTTGCGGAGATAAAACGGCGTTTTCGCGGCTCTCTTGACGGGGGGCCGCCTCATAGCCCATATGTGGCCGCATGAACGGTCTCCTCGCCATTTGCGCCATTTGCCGCGAGATTACGAGCTAGCGATTCGCTGGCTGGAGCCGTCTTTTCTCAAACACATTGAGAGCCCTGGACGCCCGGCCAACAGCCGACGGGTATCCATATGGAATTGCGCCTTTACGATACGCTGAGCCGGGAAAAGCGGACCTTCGTACCGCTCGATGCGAAGAATGTCCGCATGTATGTCTGCGGACCGACCGTCTATGACTTCGCCCATATCGGCAATGCACGGCCGGTGATCGTGTTCGACGTGCTGTTTCGGCTGCTGCGCCATCTCTATGGCGAGGCGCATGTCAAATATGTCCGCAACATCACCGACGTCGACGACAAGATCAACGACCGCGCCGCGCGGGATTTCCCCGGCCTGCCGCTGAACGAGGCCATTCGCAAGGTCACGGAAGAGACGGGCCGGCAGTTTCACGCCGACGTCGATGCGCTGGGCGCGCTGCGGCCGAGCGTCGAGCCGCGCGCGACCGAGCATATCGGCGAGATGCGCGAGATCATCGAGAAGCTCGTCGCCGGCGGCTTTGCCTATGTCGCCGAAGACCACGTGCTGTTCTCGCCCCAGGCGATGAACGCGGCCAATGCCGGCCTGCCGCGCTATGGCGCGCTGTCCAATCGCTCGCTGGACGAGATGGTCGCCGGTGCGCGTGTCGATGTCGCGCCCTACAAGAAGGGCAATACCGACTTCGTGCTGTGGAAGCCGTCCAAGCCCGGCGAGCCGTCATGGCCGTCGCCGGCCGGTATCGCTGCGCAGGGCCGGCCGGGCTGGCACGTCGAGTGCTCGGCCATGGCCTGGAAGCATCTCGGCGAGCATTTCGACATCCACGGCGGCGGAATCGATCTCGTGTTTCCGCATCACGAGAACGAGGTCGCGCAAACCTGCTGCGCCTTCCACCAGCAGCGTATGGCGAACTATTGGATGCACAACGGCTTCCTCCAGGTCGAGAGTGAGAAGATGTCGAAGAGCCTCGGCAACTTCATCACCATCCATGAGCTGCTGCAGGATTGGCCGGGCGAGGTGCTGCGTCTGAACATGCTGAAGACGCATTACCGCTCGCCGATCGACTGGACCATGAAGTCGCTGGAGGAGAGCGCCAAGACGCTCGATGACTGGTATCGCGTCGCGGCCGACGTCGAACTCGGCAGGCCGGCCGCGTCCGTGGTCGAGCCGCTGCTGGACGACCTCAACACGTCCCTTGCGATCGCGGCGCTGCACGGCTTGCGCGGCAGCGACGTGAACGCCTTGGCGGGATCGTTGCGGCTGCTCGGTTTCCTCTCAGAGAGCGCCGCGCAATGGGAAGGCCGCAAGCAGCAGGCGAGCGGCATCGATGCGAAAGAAGTCGAGCGCCTGATCGCGGAGCGAACGGCCGCCCGTAGCCGCAAGGACTTTGGGGAGTCCGATCGTATCCGCGATTTGCTCGTCGCGATGGGCGTTGCGATCAAGGACTCCAAGGAAGGGACGACTTGGGAGATTGCGCGATGAAGCGGCCCGACACGCCTTTCCCGCGGCACTGGCTCTATTACATCGTACTGAAGATCGCGCTGCTCGCGGGCGCCGTGGCGCTGGTGCTGAAACTCTATGGGATGTGGTGAAGACCATGGGACAGACTTTGCCAAAACCCGGCTTGCGGCCGTTCCTGCCTGATGACGTGCCGGTGCTCGCCGCGATCTTCACCGCCAGCATCGAGGAGCTGACCGGCGACGATTATAGCGAGGCGCAGCAGCAGGCCTGGATGGAGACGGCGGAAAGCGAAGAGTTCGGCAAGCGGCTCGCCGCCGACCTGACCCTGGTCGCGACGCTGGAAGGCTCGCCCATCGGTTTCGCCTCGCTGCGCGGCAACGATCACATCCGCATGCTCTATGTGCATCCGGGAGTGAGCGGGCAGGGCATCGCGACCATGCTGGTCGATGCGCTGGAAAAGCTTGCCGGCGGCCGGGGTGCGACGAGCCTCTCGGTCGACGCCAGCGACACCGCGCAGGGCTTCTTCGCCAAGCGCGGCTACACCGCCCAGCAGCGCAACAGCGTCACCATCAACGACGAGTGGCTTGCCAACACCACCATGAAGAAGACGCTCGGAGCGCCGCAATGAGCAAGGAGCGTCTCTATCTGTTCGACACCACGCTGCGCGACGGCGCGCAGACCAACGGTGTCGATTTCACGTTGGCCGACAAGCAGGTCATCGCGGCGATGCTCGATGATCTCGGCATCGACTATGTCGAGGGCGGCTATCCCGGCGCCAATCCGCTCGACAGTGAATTCTTTGCAACCAAGCCGAAGCTCGCCCATGCGCGCTTCACCGCCTTCGGCATGACGCGGCGAGCCGGGCGTTCGGTCTCCAACGATCCCGGCGTCGCCGGGCTGCTGGAAGCAAAGGCCGACGCGATCTGCTTCGTGGCGAAGTCATCGGCCTATCAGGTGCGCGTCGCGCTGGAGACGACGAAGGAGGAAAACCTCGCCTCGATCCGCGACAGCGTTGCGGCCGCGAAGGCTGCTGGACGTGAAGTGATGCTCGACTGCGAGCACTTTTTCGATGGCTACAAGGAAGACGCGGTATTTGCGCTCGCCTGCGCCAAGGCCGCCTATGAGGCCGGCGCGCGCTGGGTGGTGCTGTGCGACACCAATGGCGGCACCATGCCTGATGAGGTCGAGGCCATCGTCACCGAGGTGACGAAGCATATTCCCGGCGATCATGTCGGCATCCACGCCCATAACGACACCGAGCAGGCGGTGGCCAATTCGCTCGCCGCGGTGCGCGCTGGTGCGCGGCAGATCCAGGGCACGCTGAACGGTCTCGGCGAGCGCTGCGGCAACGCCAATCTCTGCTCGCTGATCCCGACCTTGAAGTTGAAGAAGCACTTTGCCGACGCCTTCGAGATCGGCGTCACGGTCGAGAAGCTGGCGACGCTGGTCAAGGTCTCGCGGACGCTCGACGACATGCTCAACCGCGTGCCGAACCGGCATGCGGCCTATGTCGGTGAAAGCGCCTTCGTCACCAAGACCGGCATCCATGCTTCCGCCGTGCTGAAGGATCCGCAGACCTACGAGCACGTCTTGCCGGAATTGGTCGGCAACCACCGCAAGGTGCTGGTCTCCGACCAGGCCGGACGCTCCAACGTCATCGCCGAGCTCGATCGCGCCGGTATCGCTTATGAAAAGAGCGATCCGAAGCTGACGCGCCTCGTCGAGGAATTGAAGGCACGCGAGGCGGCGGGCTACGCCTATGAATCCGCAAACGCCTCGTTCGAGCTCCTGGCGCGCCGGACGCTCGGCAAGGTGCCGCATTATTTCGAGGTCGAGCAGTTCGACGTCAACGTCGAGCAGCGTTACAATTCGCACGGCGAGCGCGTCACCGTCGCTTTGGCCGTGGTCAAGGTCGACGTCGCCGGCGAGCATCTGATCTCGGCCGCCGAAGGCAATGGTCCCGTCAACGCCCTCGACGTCGCCTTGCGAAAGGACCTCGGCAAGTACCAGAAGTACATCGATGGCTTGAAACTGATCGACTATCGTGTGCGTATCCTCAACGGCGGCACCGGCGCGGTCACACGCGTCTTGATCGAAAGCGAGGACGAGAACGGCGACAGCTGGACCACGGTCGGCGTGTCCCCGAACATCATCGACGCCTCGTTCCAGGCGCTGATGGATTCGGTGATCTACAAGCTCGTGAAGTCGGGCGCGCCGGCGTAAGCGACGGCGGCGCAACAGCGCCGTCATTGCGAGCCAACTGGTCCGCGCGAAGCGCGGCCCGACGACAGGCTCCGCGAAGCAATCCAGAATCCGTCCGCGGACACACGCTGGATTGCTTCGCTACGCTCGCAATGACGAGGAGAGAGAGGGGGAGCGCGACCAATGATCGACCACATCTCCGTCGGCGTCAGCGATCTCGATCGCGCCGCAAAATTCTATGAGGCCGCGCTCGCGGCGCTCGGCCTCACGCGCCTCGTGACGCGTCCGCGGACTATCGGCTTCGGCAAGGCCTATCCGGAGTTCTGGATCAATCTACGCCAGGGCATGCCGCCTGTCGCGCCGGAGAGCGGCGTGCACATCTGCCTGCGGGCGAAGACGACTGATGAGGTCGATGCATTTCACGCCGCCGCGCTGTCGGCCGGTGGTGCCTCCGACGGCGCGCCGGGCATCCGCCCGCACGATCGCGTGCGCTATTACGCGGCGTTCGTCACCGATCCCGACGGCAACCGGATCGAGGCGGTGACGTTTCCGAGCGAGTAGCCGTTAAAGCCTGCGTGCCACTTCCGGGGCGAGCTGCTTTTCTGCCTCGGCGACCTGGGCGGCTGCCGCCTTCAGCTTCGGCAGAATCTCTTCGACCCGATCGGCCTTGAGGATGTCGATCGAAAGGCCGGCGCGGATGAACTCGGTCTGGCGCATGTGCGACAGCAGCGAGAACAGCGGCTCCCAGAAATTGTCGATGTTGGCGAGCAGCACCGGCTTGGCGTGACGGCCGAGCTGCTTCCAGGTCATTTGCTCGACCAGCTCCTCCAGCGTGCCGACGCCGCCCGGCAGCGCCACGAAGGCGTCGGAGCGCTCGAACATCAGCCGCTTTCGCTCGTGCATGTCGGGGGTGACGATCATCTCTTGCACGCGCGTCAGCGCGTTTTCGCGCAGCCGCAGGAAGTCGGGGATGATGCCGGTGACGGTGCCGCCGTGATCAAGCACGGAGGTTGCGACCGCGCCCATCAGGCCGAGCGAGCCGCCGCCATAGACCAGGCGGACGTTGTTTTCGGCGAGCGCCTTGCCGAATGCCTTGGCGCCTTCGGTGAAGCGGGGATTGGTTCCTGGGCCGGAGCCGCAATAGACACAGACGGTTTTGATTGTGCTCATTGGTGCCATGATGCATTGCAACGAAGAGGCGTCAAGCCCAATCGGTGATTCGGATCACCCGGAAATCTACCGGTAAATGGCGACAAACAATCAAAGATTCGCCATCTGGCGGGGTGCGCGGACATCGGGAAGGCTCTATATGACGAACGAAAATCGTTAATGGTAGCGACGCCCGCATCCGGCGGGCTTTCAGGCTTCTTGATGGACCAACCTCAATCGTTCGACGGCGCCGACGTTCCTGATCCTCCTGCGGGGGGACCACTGGAGCGGGCTACGCTGATGGGCACGTTGGCACATCTGTGGCCCTATATCTGGCCCGGCGACCGCTTCGATCTGAAGATGCGGGTGGTCTGGTCGCTGGTGCTGCTGCTTGCCGCCAAGCTGATCACGCTCGCCGTGCCGTTCAGCTTCAAATGGGCGACGGACGCGCTGACCGGCGCCAACACCGCGCCGGTGCAGGCGGACAATTGGCATCTCTGGGTGATCGCCCCGCCGCTGCTGCTCACCGCGAGCTACGGCGCGATGCGCATCCTGATGGCGGTGCTGACGCAATGGCGCGACGGCATCTTCGCGCGCGTCGCCATGCATGCGGTGCGCAAGCTTGCGACCATCACCTTCGTCCACATGCACGAGCTGTCGCTGCGCTTCCACCTCGAGCGCAAGACCGGCGGCCTGACGCGCGTGCTCGAGCGCGGCCGCGAGGGCATCGAGGTCATCGTGCGCATGGTGATCCTCCAGCTGATCCCGACCATCGTCGAGGTCTCGCTGCTGATGGCCGTGCTGCTCTGGCAGTTCGATTGGCGCTACGTGGTCGCGACCCTGATCACGGTCACGTTCTACATGTACTACACCTACATCGCGACCGAGTGGCGGATCGGCATCCGCCGCAAGATGAACGATTCCGACACCGAGGCGAACACCAAGGCGATCGACTCGCTGCTCAATTACGAGACGGTGAAGTATTTCGGCGCCGAGGCGCGCGAGGCACGACGCTACGACAAGTCGGTGGAGCGCTACGAGGAGGCGAGCGTCCGAACCTATACGTCGCTCGCGGTGCTCAACACCGGCCAGGCCGTCATCTTCACGCTCGGCCTGACAGCGACCATGCTGATGTGCGCGATCGGCGTGCGCAACGGTACCAACACGGTCGGCGATTTCGTGCTGGTCAACGCCATGATGATCCAGCTCTATCAGCCCCTGAATTTCATGGGCATGGTCTATCGCGAGATCAAGCAGGCGATCATCGACATCGAGAAGATGTTTGGTGTGCTGGGCCGCGAGGCCGAGATCAAGGACGCGCCCGATGCGCAGCCGCTGGTCGTCTCCGCCGGCACCGTGCGCTTCGAGGACGTGCGCTTTGCCTATGAGCCGACGCGGCCGATCCTGAAGGGCATCAGCTTCGTGGTGCCGGCCGGCAGGACGGTTGCGATCGTGGGACCGTCGGGCGCGGGCAAGTCGACGATCTCGCGTCTGCTGTTCCGTCTCTATGACGTCTCCGGCGGAAAGATCCTGATCGACGGCCAGGACATTCGCGAGGTCACGCAGGGTTCGCTGCGCGCCTCGATCGGCATGGTGCCGCAGGATACCGTGCTGTTCAACGACACCATCCGCTACAACATCCGCTATGGCCGCTGGGACGCCAGCGATGCCGAGGTCGAGGCGGCGGCGCGGCTGGCGCAGATCGACCATTTCATCCGCCTGGCGCCGAAGGGCTACGAGACCCAGGTCGGCGAGCGTGGCCTGAAACTGTCCGGCGGCGAGAAGCAGCGCGTCGCGATCGCGCGCACCGTGCTCAAGGCCCCGCCGATCCTGGTGCTCGACGAGGCCACCTCGGCGCTCGACACCCACACCGAGCACGAGATCCAGGGCGCGCTCGACCGCGTGGCCAAGAACCGCACCTCGCTGGTGATCGCGCACCGGCTCTCGACCATTGTCGGCGCCGACGAGATCATCGTGCTGGATCAGGGCCGCATCGCCGAGCGCGGCACGCACGCAAAGCTGCTCGCGCAGGGCGGCCTCTATGCCAGCATGTGGAACAGGCAGCGCGAAGCCGAGGCGGCACGGGAAAAACTGGCCAAGATGGCCGACACCAGCGAGGCGCCCAACCGGGAGCCGCCGCCGGTCGATGATGCCGTGACGGCGCCTGCGGCGGCGGAGTGACCTTGTCTCGGGTCCCAACTCTGGCCTAAACAACTCCACCGCGCGGGACGGCCCCGTGCGCCGTCAACCTTCAGCGGCAGAGAGCTATGTCCATTCTCGATTCGATCCAGCGTCAGATCCCGCCGATCCACAAGGAGGGCTATCCCTTCATCGGCGGCTTTGCGCTGGCAAGCCTGATCCTGTTCTGGCTGTGGTCCCCTCTGGGGTGGATCGGCACGATCCTGACCGTCTGGTGCGCGCTGTTCTTCCGCGATCCTGTCCGCGTCACTCCCGTGCGCGAGGGGCTCGTGGTGTCGCCGGCGGATGGCCGCATCTCGATGATCACCATGGCGCTGCCGCCGGCCGAGCTCGGGCTCGGCGACCGGCCGTTGCCGCGCATCTCGGTGTTCATGAGCGTGTTCAACTGCCACGTGAATCGCGCTCCCGTAGCGGGCAGGGTGGACCGCATCGCCTACCGGCCCGGCTTGTTCATCAATGCCGAGCTCGACAAGGCGAGCGAGGACAATGAGCGCAACTCACTGGTGATCACGACACCGACGGCGCGGATCGGCGTGATCCAGATCGCCGGCCTCGTGGCCAAGCGCATCGTCTGCTTCGTCAAGGAGGGGCAGGCGATCGGCGCCGGTGAGCGCTTCGGCCTGATCCGCTTCGGCTCGCGCCTCGACGTCTATTTGCCTGTTGGCACCAAGGCGCTGGTGTCGGAAGGGCAGACCGCGATCGCCGGCGAGACGATTTTGGCCGATCTTGCCGGGGACGACCCGAGCCGCAGCTATCGCGCCAATTAACCAATAGTCGGTGCATGTGGCCCTTCCGCCGCAATGGCGGAGGGGAGCGCGGCTTGCTATATCTCGCCTTGAGGTGAGGACGAGCCATGACGCCCTACGATTTGAGAGATCCTGACACGCGCCGGCGGCGGTTCCGTCCGATTCCGGTGCGGATGCTGGTGCCCAACGTCATCACGCTGCTGGCGATCTGCGCCGGCCTGACCTCGATCCGGCTGTCGATCGAGGGGCGGATGTCGCTCGCCGTCTACGCCATCGTGTTCGCGGCCGCGCTCGACGGCATCGACGGCCGCATCGCGCGCATGATCAAGGGCCAGTCTAAATTCGGCGCCGAGCTCGACAGCCTCGCCGATTTCGTCAATTTCGGCGTGGCGCCCGGCCTGATGCTGTATTTCTGGCAGCTGCATGAGCTCGGCAATGCCGGCTGGATCGCGGCGATGGTGTTCGCGATCTCCGGCGGCCTGCGCCTGGCGCGCTTCAACGCCACCATGGACGATCCCAACAAGCCGGCCTTCGCCGCCAATTTCTTCACCGGCGTGCCGGCGCCGGCCGGCGCGATCACCGTGCTGCTGCCGATCTATGTCGCGTTCCTCGATCTCGGGCGCTGGCCGGCGGCGGTAACGGCGGCCTATACGCTTTTGATCGCGTTCCTGATGGTGTCGCGCCTGCCGGTGTTCTCCGGCAAGACCAAGCGCATGCGTGTGCCGCCGGAACTGGTGCTGCCGGCGTTCGTCGCCGTGATCGTTTTTATCGCGATCTTGATCGCCTATCCCTGGCACGTGCTGTCGATCGGCACGGTGCTTTATCTGCTCTGCCTGCCGCTCGGCTACAAATCTTACCGCGATCAGGCGCGTGCGATGGAAACCGCCGCGCCGGCGGGAGGCGAGGTCGCCTCACCCCCTTCGGCACCGACGCTGGCGAATTTGTCGGAGCCGCCGCACGACGACGACCGCCCCGGACGGCTGCACTAAGCGGCCACACGCAGATATCTGCCATGAGGCGCGCCGAGTTGGGTTGAGGCCTGATCTCGGCTATATCGCCCTGTGCCGGCGGCACCGCGCCAACAGCGGCCGCCAATCTGGGAGAGAACGCCGTGACCAATTCCGCGACCGGGCCGCTGCCCGCTTCCGTCCTCGAAGCGCTGGGCCGCTACGACACGCCGACGATCTGCAATGCCATGGAGATCGTGGCGCCCGAGCGGCGGCTGATCGGCTACACCACCAAGCAGCTGGTCTGTCCGTTCCCCGATTTGCCGCCGATCGTCGGCTATGCGCGCACGGTTGCGATCCGCTCGGTGCTGAAATCCTCGCTTCCTGCTGAGAAGCAGTCCAAGCGCCGCATCGACTATTACGAATATGTCGGCACCGGTCACGGTCCGCGCATCTCGGTGATCCAGGATATCGACGGTCCTGATGTCGGCTATGGCGCGTTCTGGGGCGAGGTGCAGAGCAACGTGCACAAGGCGCTCGGCTGCCTCGGCGTCATCACCGACGGCTCGATCCGCGACATCCCGCAATGGGCCCCTGGTTTCCAGGCGCTCGCCGGCTCGATCGGTCCCTCGCATGCCTGGGTGCATGCCGAGAGCTTTGGCGGTGAGGTGCGCGTCGCCGGCATGACCGTGAAGTCCGACGATCTGATCCATGCCGACCAGCATGGCGCCATTGTGATTCCGCTCGACGTCGCGGCAAAGCTGCCCGAAGCGGCCGAGCTCTGCGGCCGCCGCGAGACGCCGATCCTGGAGATCGCCCGCAGCCCCGACTTCTCGCTGGAGAAGCTCAAGGCTGCACTGAAGCGCTCGGCGGAGATTCACTAAACGCGTGACGGAGCGGGCCTACGGCGGCGATGCCGGCCGTGGGCCGCCTTGTTCCGTCAGAAACAGGGCGGCCTGATCCGGCTCACCGAACACCGCGGCGGCGCATCCGATCAGAGTGAAGCCGCCGGCAAGATCCCACAGCGTAATGTTGTCCGCATTGTCCGGGAGATGAATCAACCGCGCGGCGATCACGGCGAAGCCGGCCTCGATAAAAAGCAGGACGCTGAACGCCGGCAGAACCAGCTCCGGCTCGAGCAGATGGAGCGCCAACACCGCGGGCAGTGCGGTGAAAAGACTGAACAAGGTCAACATGGCAAATCGGCTCCTGCGATGGAGCATGCCGCACAGTCAGAGAATACCGCATGATGGCGCGTCACGGATGTGACGCAGGGCCGCAGTCGGAGGACGCGCAATGAGGATGAAGGGCAAAACGGTTCTGATCACCGGCTCGACCGACGGCGTCGGCCGCTACGTTGCGCGCCGGCTAGCTGAGGAAGGTGCGGGGATCCTGATCCACGGCCGCGACGCGCCGCGTGCAAAGATACTGAGCGACGAGATCGTGAAGGCCGGCGGTGTCGCGCCGACTTTCTACCAGGCGGACCTGTCATCGATGTCGGGCACACGTGCGCTCGCGGAGGCCGTGACGCGTGACCACCAGCGCCTCGACGTCCTGGTCAGCAATGCCGGCATTGGCTCGCAGAATGACGGGCCGCAGCGGCAGGTCAGTGCCGACGGTCACGAGCTGCGATTTGCCGTGAACTATCTCGCAGGTTTCCTGCTCGTCCATCTGTTGCTGCCATTGTTGAAAACGGCGGCGGCGTCGCGCATCGTCAACGTCGCCTCGCTCGGCCAGCACCCGATCGATTTCGACGACGTCATGATCACCAGGGGCTACAGCGGCTCGCGCGCCTATGCGCAGAGCAAGCTCGCGCAGATCATGTTCACGATCGATCTGGCGCAGGAATTGAAGGGCACCGGCATCACCGTGAACGCGCTGCATCCCGCGACCTACATGAACACGTCGATGGTGCGCGCCGGCGGCATCACGCCGATGTCTACGGTGGAGCAAGGTGGTGCGGCGATTTTGCACCTCGTCGAGGGCGACGACGTCGCTGATAGAAGCGGATTGTTCTTCAATGGCATGAACGAGGCACGTGCAAATCCGCAGGCCTATGATGCCGATGCGCGCAAGCGCCTGCGCGCGCTCAGCCTGGAGCTGACGGGGTTATCGTCCTAGCGCGGCCAGTTATGGTTAGCGAAGTATTGAGATTGCTGCCGCCGGCCGGCCATCGCAGCGCCTGCAGCACGGCGTACCACACTGTCCGGACTTAACCTTTACGCGGCTTTAAGGGCGGCGCTCTAGGGTTTCCGACGCGGTTCGGGGTTGGGCCGCGCCAGCGGCCAGGACGGCCGTTGTTGCGTACGCGTTGGAGTGTCCCATGGATATCATGACGGGCGTTGGGCTCACGGCCGGCATCATCGTCATCACCGCGATGATCTTCATGGGTGGCGATCTCCACATGTTCATCTCTGAACATGCCATGATCATCATCTTCGGCGGCTCGATCTCCGCCACCATGATCCGCTTCCCGCTCTCGGCGCTCCTGCACGGCCTTCCGCTCGGCGCCAAATTCGCCTTCACCATGAGCCGCCTGTCGGCCCACGACCTCGTCGACGAGCTCGCCCGCATCGCGGAGATCGCCCGCAAGCAGGGCCCCGTGGGTCTTGAAAAGGTCGAGACCGACGAACCCTTCCTCGCCAAGGGCATCCGCTACGTCGCCGATGGCTACGACCTCGATTTCATCCGCGACAATCTCGAGCGCGACCGCGACAATTTCCTGATGCACCTCGACGAGGGCAGCAAGATCTACCGTGCCATCGGCGACTGCGCCCCGGCCTTCGGCATGATCGGCACGCTGATCGGCATGGTGCAGATGTTCGCGAACATGACCGATCCCTCCAAGCTCGGCCCGTTCATGGCGACCGCGCTGCTCGCCACCCTCTACGGCGCGCTGGTTGCGAACCTGTTCTGTCTGCCGATCGCCGACAAGCTGCACGGCAAGCTGCTCGATGAAGAGACCAATCGCACCCTGATCATCGACGGCATCCTGATGATCCGCGACTCCAAGAGCCCGACCTTGGTGCGTGAAATGCTGCTGGCCTATCTGCCGGAGAAGCATCGTCACGCCGAGGGTGAGCCGGTGCCGGCCTGATCGCGCGCATCCGGATTTAGGCCATGGCCAAGAAGAAACGCGGCGATGCCCACGGCGGCGGTCACGGCTGGTTCGTGACCTTCGCCGACTTGATGGGCCTGATGATGAGCTTCTTCGTGATGCTCGTCGCCTTCTCGACCCAGGATGCCAACAAGCTGAAGATCGTCGCCGGATCGATGCGCGACGCCTTCGGCGTGCAGAGCGAGGCGCGCTATGCCGGCATCGTCGAGTCCGACGGTCTGCCGACCCGCCCGCGGCTGAAGAACGTCGACCACATCCAGCCCGAGGATGCCTCCAACACGCCGACGCCCGACCAGGAGGATCGCGACCGCACCTCGGGGGCGAAGATCAAGGTCGACCGCAATTTCGCGCTCGCTGCGGCCTCGCTGCGCCAGGCGTTGCAGGACATGCCGGAACTGACCGAGATGTCCAAGCACATCATGTTCGAGGAGACCAAGCAGGGTCTCAATCTGGAGATCGTCGACCAGGACGGCCGCTCGATGTTCGCCGACGGCTCCAAGGTGCCGTATGACCGCACTCGCCGCCTGGTCGAGAAACTTGCTGTCCCGCTCAAGGCGACGCCGCTGCGCGTCTCCATCGCCGGCCACACCGCGGCCGGATTTGTGCCGACCCGCAGTGACTACGGCGCCTTCGATCTGTCGGCCGACCGCGCCAATGCCGTGCGCCAGATCCTCGAACGCGAGGGCCTGCCGCCGTCGCACATCTTCGCCGTCTCCGGCAAGGCGGATACCCAGCCGCTGTTTCCGGACGATCCCTCGCTCGCGGCCAACCGGCGGGTGACCATCACCTTGATGCGCGAAGATCCGCCGCTGCCGCCCAATCTGAAGCCGTAGCCCCCTTGCGTTACCATCTTACCTGAGGCATGTCGTCGCGAGGTGACGGCGTGGCCGCGCCGTCACAGCATCCGCCTCGGCGCCTGCTAAAGTGGGGTGCCGATTGACAGGCGCGCCGGAAGCGTCAAAAGGCGCCGGATCAAATTCAGGGACGAAGCGTTTTCCACCCTCATGACGGCGAGCATCACATCGACTGAGACCCAGGAAGGGCCGGTCACCGCGGGCTTTTGGTCCCTCACGCTCGGGAGCATCGGCGTCGTCTTCGGCGACATCGGCACCTCGCCGCTCTACGCATTCCACGAGGCCGTCAGGGGCGCGGCCCATGGCGAGCCGGTCTCACGGGTCATGGTGCTCGGCGTGCTCTCGCTGATCCTGTGGGCGCTGCTGATCGTCGTCACTGCCAAATATGTCCTGCTGCTGCTGCGCGCCGACAACAACGGGGAGGGCGGCACGCTCTCGCTGATGGCGCTCGGCCAGCGCGCGCTGGGGGGGCGGCGGAGCTGGTTCCTGCTCGCGCTCGGCGTGGTCGGCGCCTCCATGTTCATCGGCGATTCCATGATCACGCCGGCAATCTCGGTGCTCTCGGCGGTCGAGGGCCTCAAGCTCGCAACCCCTGCGTTCGAGCACTATGTCGTGCCGCTCACCGTTCTCATCCTGGCGCTGCTGTTCGCGGTCCAGAGCAAGGGTACGGCGCTGGTGGCCTCCGCCTTCGGGCCGGTGATGGTGGTCTGGTTCACCTGTCTTGCGGTGATGGGCGCCGTCCACATCGCCGACGATCCCTCGGTGCTGGCGGCGATCAATCCCTATTACGCGGTGCAGTTCGTGCTGTCGCACGGCACGATTGGCCTCGTCACACTCGGCGCCGTGTTCCTGGCGGTGACCGGCGGCGAGGCGCTCTATGCCGATCTCGGGCATTTCGGCCGCAAGCCGATCCAGTCGGCCTGGATGTTCTTCGTGCTGCCCGCGCTCTTGATCAACTATTTCGGGCAGGGCGCGCTAGTGCTGTCCGATCCCAGCGCGATCGAGCATTCTTTCTATCGCATGGTGCCTGAAAGTCTGGTGCTGCCGCTGGTCGGGCTTGCGACGGCCGCGACCGTGATCGCGAGCCAGGCCGTGATCACCGGTGCCTATTCGCTGGTCTATCAGGCGGTGCAGCTCGGCCTGCTTCCTCGCTTCGAGGTGCGCTACACCTCGGAGACCCATGCCGGCCAGATCTATCTGCCGCGCGTGAACCGGCTGCTGCTGATCGGCGTGATGCTGCTGGTGCTGTTGTTCCACACCCCCAGCAATCTGGCTTCGGCCTATGGCATCGCCGTCTCCACCACCATGGTCGCCGACGGCATCATGGGCTTCGTCGTGATCTGGAAATTGTGGAACTGGCGCGCCGCCAGCGCCGCTGTCGTCATCTTGCCCTTCGTCGTCGTCGATATGAGCTTCTTCAGCGCCAACCTGCTCAAGTTGCTCGAAGGCGCCTGGGTGCCGCTGCTGTTCGGCGTGCTCATGGCGGGGACGATCTGGACCTGGCGGCGCGGCTCGGGAATCCTGATCCAGAAGACGCGCCGGATCGAGGTGCCGCTGGACGACCTGATCCGGAGCCTGGAGAAGCGGCCGCCGCATATCGTCAAGGGCACCGCAGTGTTCCTGACCAGCGATCCTTCGTTCGTCCCGACCGCGCTGCTGCACAATCTCAAGCACAACAAGGTGCTGCACGAGCACAACGTGATCCTGACCATCGAGACCGCGCATACGCCGCGGGTCGATCTGTCCGAGCGGTTCCGCATGGAGAAGATCAGCGACAAGTTCTCGAAGGTCCGCCTGCGCTTCGGCTTCATGGAGCAGCCGAACGTGCCCAAGGCGCTCGCGATCGCGCGCAAGCAGGGCTGGCAGTTCGACATCATGTCGACGTCGTTCTTCGTGTCGCGGAGGTCGCTGAAGGCCTCGGCGCAGTCGGGCATGCCGCTCTGGCAGGACCATCTCTTCATTGCGCTGAGCCGTTCTGCCAATGACGCCACCGACTATTTCCAGATTCCCACCGGGCGGGTGGTTGAAGTCGGCACCCAAGTCACCATTTGACCGCAATTGGCGGACCTATGCTAATTTGCATGGTAAGGACCCAAAATCGGGCTAGGCTATGCCGGCAGCGCAGGACTATAAGCCCGCGCGCTCTTCCGCCGTTGTGCAGTGAAGCATTTAGAGGCCATCGGGCTCTCCCATGACCAGTGACGTAGCAGTTCCCGCCCCGGAGACGGCGGCGGCCAACGGGCATGGCGACGCCCACACCACAGCCGGCTTCGGTGCGCTGACGCTCGGCAGCATCGGCGTGGTCTATGGTGACATCGGCACCAGCCCGCTCTACGCATTCCGCGAGGCGGTGATGGCCGCCTCAGGCGTGGAGGGGGTGCCGACGCCTGCGGCGGTGCTCGGCGTACTCTCGCTGATCCTGTGGGCGCTCATCGTCGTGGTGACGCTCAAATACGTCGTGATCCTGCTCCGCGCCGACAACAATGGCGAGGGCGGCACGCTGGCGCTGATGGCGCTGGCCCAGCGCGCCGTCGGAACCGGCGGAGCGACCGTCGTCCTGCTCGGCATCATCTCCGGCGCCCTGTTCTACGGCGATGCCGTGATCACACCGGCGCTCTCGGTGCTGTCGGCGATCGAAGGCATGAAGGACGTCACCCTGACGTTCGAGCCTTACATCGTTCCGCTGACCGTCGTGATCCTGGTTTGTCTGTTCGCCGTGCAGTCACGCGGCACGGCGCGCGTTGCGGCCTTCTTCGGGCCGATCATGTGCGTCTGGTTCGCAGTCCTCGCGGCCGCGGCGATCCATCCGATTATCCAGCAGCCGCAGGTGCTGCTCGCGCTGAACCCCCTCTACGCCGTGTCATTCATGCTGCACCATGGCATCATCGGCTTCATCACGCTGGGTGCGGTGTTTCTGGCTGTGACCGGCGCCGAGGCGCTCTATGCCGACCTTGGCCATTTCGGCAAGCGACCGATCCAGACCGCCTGGCTGTCGATCGTGCTGCCGTCGCTGGCGCTGAACTATCTGGGGCAGGGCGCTCTCGTGCTCGGCGATCCCGGCGCGATCGTCAGCCCGTTCTTCCAGCTCTTCCCGCAAGGTTTTGTTCGCGGCAGCATGGTCGTGCTGGCCACCATGGCGACCGTGATCGCGAGCCAGGCGGTGATCACCGGCGCCTATTCGCTGACGCGCCAGGCGATCCAGCTCGGGCTGCTGCCGCGCTTCGAAATTCGCCATACGTCGGAAGCCCACTCCGGCCAGATCTTCATTCCGCGCATCAACCAGTTGCTGCTGGTCGCGGTGGTGCTGCTGGTGCTCCTGTTCCGCTCCTCCAGCGCGCTGGCGTCGGCCTACGGCATCTCCGTTACCGGCACCATGGTGGTCACCGCGATGATGGGCTTTGTGGTGATCTGGAAGGGGTGGCGGTGGTCGTCGCTCGCCGCCGGCGCGCTGATCGCGCCGTTCTTGTTCCTCGACCTGACCTTCCTGACTGCGAACCTCTTGAAGGTGTTCGAGGGCGGCTGGGTGCCGCTGGCGCTCGGCGCGCTCATGATCATCCTGATGTACACGTGGCGGCGCGGCAGCCGGCTGCTGTTCGATAAGTCGCGCAAGCTCGAGTTCCCGCTCGCCGACCTCGTGGCAATGCTGGAGAAGCGGCCGCCGCAGCGCGTGCCCGGCACCGCCGTGTTCCTGACCTCGGACCCGCTCAGCGCGCCGACCGCGCTGATGCATAGTCTGAAGCACTACAAGGTGCTGCACGAGAAGAACGTCATTCTCACCATCGAGACGGCGCAGACCCCGCGGATCGACCCGGCCGAGCGGGTGAGGCTGGAGCAGATCTCACCGACCTTCACCAAGGTGACGCTGAAGTTCGGCTTCATGGAATCGCCCAACGTGCCCAAGGCGCTGGCGATCGCGCGCAAGCTCGGCTGGCAGTTCGACATCATGTCGACCTCGTTCTTCCTGTCCCGCAGGGCGCTGAAGCCGGCGGCCCATTCCGGCATGCCGCGCTGGCAGGACCGGCTGTTCATCTCGCTGAGCCGCTCGGCGAACGATGCCACCGACTATTTCCAGATCCCCTCAGGCCGCGTGGTCGAGGTCGGAACGCAGGTGACGATCTAGCGTCCGAGCTGGGGCCCCGTCCGTCTCCACCGCTGTCATCGCCCGGCCTTGTGCGCACTTGCGCACTGGACCGGGCGATCCAGTATTCCAGAGACGCTTGTGATTGAACCGAGAAGCCGCGGCGTACTGGATTCCCCGCTTTCGCGGGGAATGACACCGAAATAATGGCGAGAGGTGAAGCAGGAGCTTCCAGCATCTGAAACCTGCACTTCAAGTCGCTGTGATTTAGCTTTAACTTGCGCCGCGCGGCTCAAGCCTTTGTAGCGCTTGATTTTCGTTCGCTGAGAGGCGAGGTTGTCCGCCGGCCGGGGGCATCCCGGCAGGCGCGCGGACGTTGGAGGATGATGTGGCAAACCAGGTACAGGATCTGACCCCGGACGAGGTCTCCAAGGGTGTCGCGGAAGGGCGCTATCTGCTCGTCGATGTCCGTGAGCCGAACGAGGTCGAGGCCGAAGCCTATCCCTACTGCGTCGTGGTTCCGCTCTCAACCTTCGATCCCAAGGCGATCCCCGATCCCCAAGGCAAGGAGGTCGTGTTCGCCTGCCGCTCGGGCAAGCGCTCGGTGACGGCCTCGCTGGCCGCGCAGGCGGCGGGCCTGCCTTACGACAAGCATCTGGCCGGCGGCATGCTGGGCTGGAAGGCGGCCGGTCTTCCCAGCAAGGTCGGTGGCTGACCCACCCGATGACCAAGAGCTCTTCGCTAAACAAGGTCTTCGCCGACCTTCCCGTCACTATCTTCGAGGCGATGTCGCAGGCCGCGCGCGACAATGCCGCTATCAATCTCGGCCAGGGCTTTCCCGACGATCCCGGCCCCGAGGACATCCGCCGCGCCGCGGCCGACGCCTCGCTGAACGGCTACAACCAGTACCCCTCGATGATGGGCCTGCCGGAGCTGCGCCAGGCGATCGCAACCCATTATGGCCATTGGCACGGGCTCAAGCTCGACCCGATGAGCGAGGTGATGGTGACCTCCGGCGGCACCGAGGCGCTGACCTCGGCGATCCTCGCAGTGGTCCAGCCCGGCGACGAGGTGGTCTGCTTCCAGCCGGTCTATGATTCCTATCTGCCGATCATCCGCCAGGCCGGCGGCATTCCGCGCCTCGTGCGACTCGAGCCGCCGCACTGGCGGCTGAATGAGGACATGCTGAAAAGCGTCTTCAATTCAAAGACCAAGGCGGTGCTGTTCAACAACCCCTTGAATCCCTCCGCGGTGGTGTATCCGCGCGAGGACCTCGAACTGTTGGCGCGCTACTGCCAGGAATTCGACGTCATCGCGATCTGCGACGAGGTCTGGGAGCACGTCACTTTCGACGAGCACAAGCACATCCCGCTGATCACCATTCCGGGCATGCGCGAGCGCACCATCAAGGTCGGCTCGGCCGGCAAGATCTTCTCGCTGACGGGCTGGAAGATCGGCTTCGTTTGCGCCGCGCCGCCGCTCTTGCGCGTCGCTGCCAAGGTGCACCAGTTCCTGACCTTCACCACCGCGCCGAACCTCCAGGCCGCCGTCGCCTATGGCCTGGGCAAGTCCGACGACTACTTCCTGTCGATGCGCAAGGACCTGACGCGGAGCAGGGATCGCCTGACCAGGGGCCTGGAGAGCCTCGGCTTCCCCGTGCTGAAGTCGCAAGGCACCTACTTCCTCACCGTCGACCTGTCGCCGCTCGGGCTCAACGAGAGCGACACCGAGTTCTGCTGGCGGATCGTCAGGGATTACAAGGTGGCGGCGATCCCGGTGTCGGCGTTCTACGAGCAGGACCCGGTGACCTCCGTGGTGCGCTTCTGCTTTGCCAAGAAGGACGAGACGCTCGACACCGCGTTGGAGCGGCTGTCGGACGCGGTGCGCGGCCGCAAGAGGTAGATTTGAGATGACGAACGTCGGCCGCTCCAGGCTTTGCCTCGGCTTTGCAATCGCCGCAGCGCTGACGTTGCTCTCCGCTCCCGCCAAGGCCGAGGAGCGGGTCGTCAACTTCTACAACTGGTCCAACTACATGGCGCCGGATGTCCTTGAGGCCTTCACCAAGGAGACAGGCATCAAGGTGGTCTACGACACCTTCGACGCCAACGAGACGCTGGAGACGCGCCTGATGGCCGGCAAGTCCGGCTACGACGTCGTGGTGCCCACGGCCTATTTCCTCCAGCGCCAGATCAAGGCCAACATCTTCCAGAAGCTCGACAAGTCGAAGCTGCCTAACTTGGCCAACGCCTGGCCGATGGTAACCAAGCATCTTGCGACCTACGATCCCGGCAACGACTACGCCGCCAACTACATGTGGGGCACGACGGGCATTGGCTACAACGTCACCAAGGTGAAGCAGATCCTCGGGCCCGATGCGAAGATCGACAGCTGGGACATGGTCTTCAAGCCGGAGAACCTGGCAAAATTCAAAGACTGTGGCGTGCACATGCTCGACTCCGCCGACGACATCTTTCCGGCGGCGCTGAACTATCTCGGGCTCGACCCGAACTCGACCAAGCAGGCGGACCTGGAGAAGGCCGCCGACGCCGTCGCCAAGGTCCGCCCGTCCGTGCGCAAATTCCACTCCTCCGAATACTTAAGCGCGCTCGCCACCGGCGAGATCTGCTTCGTGGTCGGCTGGTCCGGCGACGTCATGCAGGCCCGCGCCCGCGCGGCGGAGGCAAAGAGCGGCGTCGAGATCAGCTACACGATTCCGAAGGAAGGCGCGCAGATGTTCTTCGACAATCTCGCGATCCCCGCGGATGCCAAGAACGTCAAGGAGGCCTACGAGCTGATCAACTATCTCTACCGCCCGGACGTTGCCGCCAAAAATTCGGACTTCCTGTCCTACGCCAACGGCAACCTCGCCAGTCAGAAGCTGGTCGATCCAAAAATCCTGAACGACAAGAACATCTACCCGGACGAGGCGACGCTCGCAAAACTCTTCGTCATCACGGCGCGTGAGCCGGCGACCCAGCGCATCATCAATAGGCTCTGGACCAAGGTGAAGACGGGGCGTTGAGCGACACGTCCGTCATTGCGAGCGAAGCGAAGCAATCCAGAATTTCTCTGCTGGGGGCACTCTGGATAGCTTCGTCGCTTCGCTCCTCGCAATGACGGTGCAACTACCGCCACCGCCGGTGCAGCCAGAGCCACTGCTCGGGATGCTCGCGCACCCAGCTCTCCACCACGCTCGTGATCGCCTGGGTCGTGCCCTGGATGTCGATCTTGCCCTCAGTGTCGCGGACCGGCTTGATCTCTTCGGTCAGCTCGCCGCGAAAGCGGCCGCCGGGGAGGCGGATGATGCGGACGCCGTGGATCGGGCATTCGACCTGGCGCAAGAGGCGCGCCAGCATCGGATTGGCGCGGGTTTTACGGCCGAAGAAGGTAACCTCGACGCCGGCGGTGAGGTACTGGTCGATCAGCATGGCGACGTGCTTGCCATCCTTCAGCGCCTGCGCGAGCCGCAGCGGCGCGTCGCGCCCCGCAGGGATCAGCGTGCCCATGTTGACCTGACGCATCTCCTGGATGATGCGGTCGGCAGAGGCGATGTTCGGCCGGCGATAGAGGATCGCGGTATCCAGCCCGTGCGCGACGGCGGCGAGCGCCGGCAATTCCCAGTTGGCGAGATGCGCGGCGAAGATCAGCGCCGGCTTGCCGTCGTCGCGGATCTGGTCGAACAGCTCGATGCTGCGCGGCGACAATTCGATCCGGCTCTTTTCAGGGTGATCGCGGTCATAATCCCAGACATGGTCGATATGGGCGAACTCGGCGCCGACGCGGCCGAGATTGTCCCAGACGCCCATCAGGATCTGTTCGATCTCCTCCGGCGATTTCTCCGGAAATGCCGCAGTGAGGTTGGCGCGGCCGATGCGATGCTCGCGCAGGCGCGGCCCGATCAGCTTTACGACGCGTGCGAAAAAGTCCGAAGTCTTGACCGGATCGAAATAGCGCGTGGTGCGCAGCAGGCCGACCGTGGCGGCGCCGATCAGGCTGCCTCCGATCGATTTGGCAGCCTCCCGCGCGCGGGCTTTCGTCCTCGCAGTCAGCAGCGCCATGCGTCCGGTCAGGCCGGTTCGCGAGTCAGGATCAGCGAGGCGTTCTGGCCGCCGAAGCCGAACGAGTTCGACATCACCGCAGTGACGCGGGCATCGCGCGCCTTGTTGCCGACGACGTTGAACAGGATCGTCGGATCCGGGGTCTCGTAGTTGATCGTCGGCGGGATGCGCTGATGCTCGAGCGTGAGCAGCGAGAAGATCGCCTCGACCGCGCCGGCAGCCGAGATCGTGTGGCCGACCATCGACTTGTTGGAGGTGACTGGAATCTTCTGCGCGAGCTCGCCGAACACGGCCGATGTCGTGTTGAACTCCATCTTGTCGTTCTCGGGTGTCGAGGTGCCGTGCGCGTTGATGTGGTCGATCTGGTCCGGCGTCATGCCGGCATCGGCCAGCGTCTTGTTCATGCAGCCGATGATCGGCTTGCCGTCGGGCGAGGAGCGGGTGCGATGGAAGGAATCAGTGAGCTCGCCGCAGCCGGCGATCACGCCGAGGATCTTTGCGCCGCGCGCAGTCGCCGCCTCGTAGCTTTCGAGCACCAGCGCGCCGGCCCCTTCCGCCATCACAAAACCATCGCGGTTCTTGGAGAAGGGGCGGGAGGCCGCCTGCGGCGGATCGTTCTGGGTCGACAGCGCAGAAAGCAGCGAGAAGCGCACCAGCGCTTCCGGGTTCACGGTACCGTCGGTCGCGACGCACAGCGCGGCGTCTGTCTCGCCGCGGCGGATCGCCTCGACGCCGAGCTGGATCGAGGTCGCGCCCGAGGCGCACGCCGTCGACAGCGAGATCGGCGAGCCCTTGGTGCCGAACGTCTCGGCGAGATGCGCGGCGACAGAGCCGAACATGAAGCGATGATGGTAGGCGCTGTACTTGCCGCCGCCGGAAATGCGCAGCAAATCGTCATAGGTGATGTCGAGCTGGCCGACGGCGCGACCGAGTTCGCGACGCTGCGGCCATTCGACCTCGACCGGCGCAACCGCGAGGAAGAGGGGACCAGGGAAATCCGCCTTGGCGCCGATGCCGGCCTGCTCGAGCGCTTCCTGCGTCACCAGCTCGGCCATCCGCTCGGAGAGGGCGGTGGAGGAGAACGGATCGACGCTGACGAAATCCACGGTACCGGCCATCGTGGTCCTGAGGCCGTCGATCGGAAAGCGCGTGATGGTGCGAATACCGGATTCGCCGGCGACCAGCTTCGCCCAATTGTCGGCCTTGCCGGCGCCGAGCGAGGTCATGATGCCCATGCCGGTGACGACGACGACGGGACGCCCGAATTTGTCGCGTGGTGCAGTCATGTCGATCCCCGCTTCAGCTAGCTCACTGCCTCGACCAGCGCCATGCCTTCGCCGCGCCAGTGTCCGGCCCCTACCACCACGATCTGGGTGGGTGCGCCCCGCATTTCAATCTCGGTCCCCGTGGAATCATTCGGCGGGAACAGCGCGCCGCGCGAGATCGACAGTGCGGCGAGGGCAATGCCGAGCGGGAATTGCGTCTCCATGGTGTGGCCGAACATCGTGCCGGTCGAGCGCACCGGGAGCTCGGCATGGTTCTTCAGGAAGCTGCGCTCTTCCGAGGTCGCGGGCTCGGCGCCGGTCGCGCCTGATATGATCGCGCCCTTGCCCGCGCGCTTGGGCAGCTTTTCCCAAAGCTTCTCCAGTGTCGCAGTCATGTCGCCACCCTGCTTGCGCCGGGCGAGGTCGGCAACGACGCTCGACAGCTTTGCGAACGGCTTGGCGCCGCGCGCCTCTGCATGCGCCCGTGATTCGAGCACCAGAAAGGCGCCGGCCGAACCGAGCGCGAAGCCGGGATGCTCCTTGCGTGCCCAGACGGGCGCGAACTTGTCCTTCAGGTTGAAGTCGCCGAATGCGTAGAGAACCAGCAGGTCCTTGCGCTCGCCATTGTGCGAGCCGCCGACCAGCGCGATGTCGCTCTCGCCCGAGGCAATGCGCGCGAGCGCAATGCGGGCGGCGTCGGCGCCGGCGACCTCTTCACCCATGAAGGTGCGCGAGGTGCCGCCGAGACCATGGACGATGGCGATGTTGCCGGCCAGCAGGTTGGAAAGCTGGGCCAGGAACAGGGTGGGGCGCAGATCGCTCATCAGCCGCTCGTTGAGGAAGCCGGGCGCGTTGGCGCCCTTGGCCTCGGCCGTAAGCACGCCGGTGTCGACGTTGAGGTCGCGCTCGCCGCCGCCTGCGGCGATCACCATGTCGATCTTCGACAGGATGTCCTTGTTGCCCTTGATCCCGGCGGAGTCGAGCGCAAGGCCCGCGGCATAGGTGCCGATACGCTGCCAGGCTTCCATCTGGCGCTGGTCGCCCTTCTTCGGAATCTGGCTGTCGAAAGAGACCGGCATCAAGGGATGCACGATGTAGGGCGCAAAGCCCTTCTCGTCGACATTGATGCGCTTCTCCTGGAGCGCGGCCCAGTTGGCGTCGAGCCCCTCGCCGAGCGAGGTGGCAAGGCCAATGCCGGTGATCCAGACTTCCGTCTGGGCGGGCTTCGAAGCAGTCTCAGTCATGGCGATACGGCCTGTTGCGGAAAGCCGATGCGCTTGGCGAATGCGTCCATGTAGCCGCGCATATCCGCATTGGGGAAGGGGATCAGCGTGAAGGTGAGTGCCGAGTTTGCGCGCAGCTTGCCGCCGACCCTGATCTTGGCTTCGGTCATGGCATAGCCCGAGCCTTCATGGGTAAGGCTCGCTTCGATGCTCATGAGATCGCCCGGGTAGACCGAACCGCGGACCTTGGCCTCCTTCACGGCGGCCAGGATCGGCATGCGTTCGAACTTGAACACGCCGAGCTGAAGCCAGCCGGAGGCTTGCGCCATCGATTCGATCAGGAGCACGCCGGGCATCAAGGGATAGCCCGGGAAGTGCCCCTCGAAGACGGTGCTCTCCTTCGGGACTTGGGCCTCGACGACGATCGTCTTCTCGTCGACCTTGAGGTCGACGATACGATCGATCATGTGGAAGTATTCGAGTTGCATGGCCGCGCGCTTAGGCGCTCGCGCCCTTGGCCGCGACGAGCTCGTCGATGCGCGCGCACAGGTTCTTCAGCACGAAATACTGCTCAGTGGTCGCCTTGCCGTCGTTGACCTCCTGGGTCCACTTTTCCAGCGGCAGCTTGATGCCGAACTGCTTGTCGATCGCGAAGGCGATATCAAGGAAATCGAGGCTGTCGATGCCGAGATCATCGATGGCATGACTATCCGGCGTGATCGTGTCGCGCGGGATGTCGCAGGTTTCAGCGATGATCGTGGCGACCTGATCGAATGTGGAAGACATCACTAAGCCTTTGATATATTGCAGGTATTTGTCAGATTTCCAGAGTGGCGCGGTGGGTGGGCATCGCGCCCCTGATGACGCCCTCAAACCCCCCTCTGGCCGGGTCGAAAGCCCGTATATCGGAGCGCCGCCTTGAGTTCAATGGAGCCGGGCAGGCGAGCAGACAGGCCTGGGGATGCCCGCCACAGCCCGTCCGCCGGGCCTAAATATGCGGCGTCGTGATCTTGACGCAGTCGCGGCGGCCCATCAGCACGCAATCCTGGGTCCGGCGCAGGTCGGCGATGCTCACGGCGAGCCAGATCCCGATCGCGGTCAGCGCGATGGTGAAGGCGAGCGCCGCGATATTGGCGAGCATGCGGTGGCGGAAATCGTCCGGTTCGGTGCGGGGCTGCTCGTAGCGGGTCAGGTCGAGCGGCTCGGGCGCCGCGCGCAATTGCTGCACGGTGCCGTTGCCCCGGCGAACCATCGGGGAAGGCGAGGTGCGCGGCCTGAACTGGAGCACCCGGTGCTCGTCATCAGAGCTTATGGGCCGCTGGGTTGTCATGGGGCGGGGATCACTCCGAAGCAGCGATTTTTTAGATAGCACACGTGACGAACCTGTTGCAGAAAATCTTCTCAACGCGTAGCTGCATTTCCTGTTCGCACTATTCTGCATGGCGCCGTCAAAAAGCCGGCCGTGACGCGGTCAGGAATGCGCGGATTGCGTTGCAACAACGGCCGCGGAGCTCAAGCCTGCGTCCGCATCTGCTTGTGATCTCCGCCTGCAGCCCAACGCATTTTGCCTCCCCTCGGACCATGGCATAGTCCAGGGAACCTGTTTCCACCAATTGCAGCCATGTAAGGGACCGTTCGATCATGACCAATACGCGCGAGCCGAGAGTGCATCCGGTCCCGATCCTGTCGCTTCGGCCGACGCAGATGACGGTCGGCATGCGCGAGGTCAAGGAGAAGCGCAAGCGCTGGCGCCAGCACGACAGCAAGAAGCAGGCCGACCTGCTCGGCAAGCACATGATCCCCGTCGTCTACGGCCCGGACCTGCGCTACTACGTGATCGACCATCATCATCTCGGCCGCGCGCTGCATGACGAGGGCATCAAGGAGGTGCTGGTGACTGTCGTTGGCGACCTCAGAATGGTCGAGCGCGAGGCCTTCTGGGGCGTCATGGACAACAAGCGCTGGGTCTATCCATACGACGCCAAGGGTGAAAGGCGGCCGTTCCGCGACCTGCCGAAATCGGTGGCTGACCTCAAGGATGACCCCTTCCGCAGCCTCGCCGGCGAGCTCCGCCGCATCGGCGGCTTCGCCAAGGATACGACGCCATTCTCCGAATTCCTGTGGGCCGACTATCTGCGCCGAAAACTCGCGCGCAAGGTGATCGATGCCGATTTCGACAAGGCGCTCGAGAAGGCCATGTCCTCGGCTAGAAGCAAGGATGCGATCTATCTGCCCGGCTGGTGCGGGCCGGCGGACGATGATTAGGGGTGCATCTGTACCGCATGCGGCACTGCAAATCCGGACCTCATCACAGCCTCTTGAGCGAAGTCATTTTCTGCCCGCATGAAGCGCTCTTGAAACAGAGCCGTCCCATCTTTTGGGGCAATCGGGCTCACACAGGAGGCAGGAATGCGCCGTCTGTTTTTCGCTGTTGCCTTGCTCGCCCTCGCGTCAGCAGGGGTTTCGGCCTCGTTTGCCGCAGTTCACCACGCCAAGACATTGACGTTTGCCGAGCGCTTTGCTCCGGCACTCGAATTGATGGCAAAGCACTAGCGGCATAGCGCTTCGCAGCTGCACGCAACGCATCGGTCGCGTGATCACTTCCGGCCTTGCGCGCCGGAGAGCGGCGGCGAGCCGCATCCGCGGGTTCTCAATCCCTGCGTCCTGATCGCGCGCGGGTCCTTGATATGTCGCAAATCCTGGCTGGCGCTGGCCGCTACCGTCACGATGCATGAGGGGCGAACACGCATTGTGTCCAATGCGGGGACGCGGGCTCCGCATCATGCCGACCTGGAGACGCGACGATGAGCCTGATCCTTCGCATTCTGTTTGTTCTCGCCGGAGCCATCACGGCGCTGTTCGTCGCGCGGGATGCGCTGAACTTCACCATCATCCAGACCTTCGTCGCCATCCTGCTCGTGACCGCCGTCCTGCTCGCCGGGAGTCTCTGGAGCCTGCGGCGGAAGACCTGAGCGGCGCGGAGAGCGCGAGGTTAGCCGGAGCCCGCCTAAGCGCTGCGTTCAGGCCTCTGCTCTGAGGCCGCTTCATGCGACTCGTCCTTGCCACCGAGCATCCGGTGCAGCCAGCGCTCGACGCGGCGGCCGATCGTCAGCAGAACGAAGGCGAGCGCCAGCGCGGCTGCGACGATCTTCCATTGTCCGGCGCCGCAGATGACGCCGAGGCAGGCGGCGAGGAACGTGCAGGCCGCACTGGTCAGGCCGCTCACGCGAAAACCTTTGCTCTCGTGGACAATGACGCCGGCACCCAGGAAGCCGATCCCCGTCAGGATGCCCTGGATCACCCGACTTGCCGCATCGTTGATCCTGCCGGGCTCGGCGAACTCGACGGCGAGCAGCACGACGGCTGCGGTGGATAGCCCGACGATGCCGAGCGTCTTCAGCCCGATCGGCTTGCCTTGCAGGTCGCGGTTCAGGCCGATCGCGCCGCCGGCGAGCGTGGCGCTGCCGAGACGCAGCAGGATTTCGGGCCAGTCGAGTTCGGTCATAGCCTGTCGATCACTTCTTCGGCAGTCGTCCCATCAGATAGAACTCCTCGTTCGGTCGCATGCCCGTGAAGTTCGCCAGCCGGTTCGACAGCGCGGCTTTTTCTGGCTTGGGGCAGCGAACATAGTCCATGCGGACGGCCACCTCAACGTGCTGCATACTTCGTGGGGCGTGCCCCGGACGCAGCGCAGCGCTTCTTCAGCGGTGCGCTGCAGAGCCGGGGCCCATGTTTCCGGGAGTGCGGTGCGTGTGGCGTGGGTCCCGGCCCTGCGCAGCAGCGTTGCACGCTGCTGCGCGTCCGGGACACGCGCGGCCTTACCGCAACGGCTTCTTCAGCAGCGAGAAGCGGTCGGGATCGAGGCCCATCGAGGGTTGCAGCATCGGGGCTTCGAGGCTGGACATCGTCTTGGCGGGAGGGGCCGAGAACACCGGATCGTTCGGCACGTCGCGCTGCGAGGTGGCGCCGCGCCAGCGTTCGAGCACAGCGCTGACGAAATGCATGTCGTGACCGGAGGTGACCGAGGGCACGCTGCTGATGGTGGCTTCGCCGCGCGGCAATTGATGCGGCGGCACCTCCTTGAAGCGCAGCCGCGTCGGCAGCGCGACGCCTTCGCCGAACGCCAGCACCTCGCGGGTGCCGAGCGAGGGCACGAAGGACAGGAGGTTCGCGGCCGCGTCCGACACTGCGGCGCGGAGCAGCGCCTGGTCGCGGTCGTTGGCAAGACGCATGGTGAACAGCGTGTTGCACTGAGAGATGATGGTGGCGTCGAGCTCTGCGGGGCGCTGCGTGATGAGGCCGAGATAGACGCCGTATTTGCGGCCCTCCTTGGCGATGCGCGACACCGCCTTGCGGGTCGGCCCGAAGCCGATGTTGCGGTCGGCGGAGGCGTAGCGGTGCGCTTCCTCGCAGACGAACAGCAGCGGCGAGACGCCGTCGCTCCACAGACCGAAGTCGAAGGCCATGCGGCACAGCACCGAGACGACGGAATCGATCACCTCGGCCGGGAAGCCGGCGAGCTGCATCACCGTCATCGGCTTGCCGTTAGCCGGCAGGCGGAACAAATGGCTGATCACCTCCGCCATGGTGTCGCCGCCGACATTGGCATTGTCGAACATGAAGGCGTAGCGCGGGTCGTTGCGGACGGCCTCGATGCGCGAGATCAGCTTGTGATAGATGATGCGCGAGGAGCGGTTCTCGAGCTTGCCCATGCGTTCGTCGATCAGCGACAGCAGGTCGACCAGGCGATAGGGCACCGGCGTGTCGACGGTGTAGCCGATCTGCTTGGGATCGATGCGCTTGAGGCCGATGCGGTCGGCGTTCTGGTACTGGGTGTAGACGCCCTTGGCGAGCGGGATCACCTCGGCGAGGATGTCGAGCTCCTCGGGCACGCCGGCGCGGCCGCCGAACAGCACGTCGACGATTTCCTCGAAGTTGAACAGCCAGAACGGCAGCTTCAGGTTTCGTGGGTTGAGCACCAGCGCGCGATCGCCGAAGCAGCGGCCATATTCGTTGTGCACGTCGAGCAGGAAGATGCGCAGGTTCGGGCGCGCCTTCAGGATCTCGTTGAGCAGGAGCGACACGCCGGTCGATTTGCCGACGCCGGTCGATCCCAGCACGGCGAAGTGCTTGGACAGCATTTCCTCGACATCGACATACGCGACGACCGAGCGGTCCTGCTGAAGGAAGCCGACATTGATCTGGTCCGACCCGGTCGGCGCGTAGATCGTGCGCAGCTCCTGGCTGGTGATCAGGTCAACGGCATCGCCGATGGTCGGATAGTTGGTCACGCCACGCTGGAATTTGGCCTTGTCTGCGGCGTTGAGGATCTCGCCGAGCAGGTCGACCGAGGCGATCGCGATGTAATTGTCGGTGCTCGACAGGTTTTCGCAGGAGACCTCGGTGATCATCGCGACGATGACCGAGCTGGCGCAGCGGATACTGACGAAACGGCCGACGGTCGCCCGAACCTCCGAGATCGGCATCCGGCCTTCCGCCAGAAGCCCGACCCGGGCGAGCGATCCGCGAACCGAAATCACGCGTCCAAAGGATGTCACGATCAATGAACCTGGCAAGAGCAAGGGATTTGATCCGGACTATGCGCGGCCGTCGCTGCACAAACGGTTAAGCTGCAGGCGCGGCCGCTTCGTTAAATCCGCCGTAATTCGGTCGGGAGATTGGCGCCTAACGCGTGCTTCAGGGCAGAACTGGCGGGAAAAAAGCTGCATTTCCAAGGTCAGGAGGGGGATTAAGGAAGATTTTACCATCCGGCCAGTCAGGGCCGCCGCTCGGGAACCATCGTCATAGCGGGGCGGCGCATCGTTCGGTTCGAAGGGCGATGGCTTGATTTGTTGACTAGACCTAATCATTTGTACATTAGTACAAATGATCCGCAGCGTCGGTGCCGTCCCCGGGGTGGCGCGTTCCAGTCCCGCGCCCGATTGCGCGATCCGGTCCCGCGGATCGCAACCACGCTTGATCGTGGCCACGCTTGGCGGCCACGTTTGGAGGAAAGCATGCAGCCCGAACCGATCCTCGATCTCGCCCATCTCGGCCACATGGAGCTCTTGACGCCCAAGCCTGATGAAAGCCTGAAGTTCTTCATCGATGTCATGGGCATGACCGTCAGCGGGCAGAAGGGCGAGTCGGTCTACTTGCGCGGCTGGGACGATTACGAGCGCTATTCGCTCAAGCTCACGGCCTCGAAGACATCGGGCATGGAGCACATGGCGCTACGCGCGCGCAGCCAGCAGGCGCTGGAGCGCCGCGTCGCCGCGCTCAAGGGCTCCGGTTTCGACATCGGCTGGATCGACGGCGACATGGGGCAGGGGCCGACCTTCCGCTGCCGCGATCCTGATGGTCATATCGTCGAGCTCTATTACGAAACCGAATGGTACCAGGCGCCGCCGGAGCTGAAGCCCGCGTTGAAAAACCAGGCGCAGCGTTTCCCGGCGCGCGGTGTCAACGTCCGCCGGCTCGACCATCTCAACTGCCTCGCCGTCGATATCAAGGCCAACCGCGAGTTCTTCGAGACCTATCTCGGCTGCCGTCTCACCGAGCAGATCGTGCTCAACGACGGCCGTGAAGCCGCGATGTGGCTGACGATGTCGAACAAGAGCTACGATTTCGCCTATTCACTCGACCATTCCGGCACGCCCGGCCGCTTCCACCACGTCACCTACGCGCTCGACAGCCGCGAGGAGATTCTTCGCGCGGCTGATATCTTCCTGGAGAACGGCGTGCACATCGAGACCGGCCCGCACAAGCACGCGATCCAGCAGACTTTCTTCCTCTATGTCTACGAACCCGGCGGCAACCGCGTCGAGGTCGCCAATGCCGGCGCGCGTCTCATCCTCGCGCCGGACTGGAAGCCGATCGTGTGGACCGAGGAGGAGCGCAAGAAGGGCCAGGCCTGGGGCCTGAAGACGATCGAGTCATTCCACACCCATGGCACACCGCCGGTGGAGATCAAGAAGCACGGCTAATTTGCGGATGCGCGTGCGCGCGCGATCGTTTCACGCACGCCGGTCCACGCCGGCTTGTCCGGCGCGAACTGCTTGCGCAGGAAGGCGACGAGCTCCTCGACCTGCGCGTCGCTCATGCTGCCCTTGAAGGCGGGCATGTAGCCGAGATCGCTGGAGACGGGTTCGGTGATGCCGTGCAGGATGACCTGCACCAGATTGTCCGCGGTCGCGCTGTGCAGATTGCTGTTGAGCGCGAGCGGGGGCCTGGTCCCGAACAGCGGCAGGCCGCCGACCTCGTGGCAGACGGCGCAGGCGCCCTGATAGAGCCGCGCGCCGGTGGAAGCGGCGACGGTGACTTGCGTCGCGTTCTCGAGTTTCGTTGCGAGCGCGTCTTGCGTTTGTCGGTCGCTCGCGGTGTCATTGAACGAATTGAGATAGACCGCCATCGCGCGGATGTCCTGGTCGGGCAGGGCCTTGAGGTCCCGGACGATCGGTGCCATCGGACCGGCCGCGACGCCGTGATAGCGGGAATGGCCGGTGCGCAAGTACGCGAAGAGTTCGTCCTCGCTCCACGGGATCGGTGCGCGGGAGAGCGACGTCAGGGCCGGCGCTTCCCAGCCTTCGGCAAAGCCGCCGGCGAGATAGGCCTTGCGCTGCTCGGCACCGAGCGCATTGCGCGGTGAATGGCAGGCGCTGCAATGGCCGAGACTCTCGACCAGATAGGCGCCGCGATTCCAAAGCTCCGACTTCGCGGGATCGGGCTTGAATTCATCCGCCTCATGAAACAGCGCGTTCCATCCCGCGAGCAATGGCCGAAGATTGAAGGGGAAGGCGAGCGCGTTCGCAGGCTGTGTCGCGCGCACCGCAGGCTGTGCCATCAGGTAGGCATAGAGGGCCTGAAGGTCGGCGTCGCTGGTCTTCGAAAAATGCGTGTAGGGGAAGGCGGGATAGAGCTGCCGTCCGTCGCGATGCAGCCCGTCGCGCATCGCGCGCTCGAAGGCGGGGTAGGACCATAAGCCGATGCCGGTCTCGACATCGGGCGTGATGTTGGTCGAGTAGATCGTGCCGAACGGCGTTTCCAGCGCACGGCCGCCGGCATTGAGCACACCGCCGGCCGTGGTGTGGCACTCCGCGCAATTGCCGAGCGCCGCGAGCTGCTGGCCGCGGGCGATCGTTGCTGCGGAATAGATCGATGCGTCGGGTCGCGCGATGGGCGCGATCGCGCGCGGCGGGAGCAGCGCCGCGCCGACGCCGATTGCGGCGGTGCAGACGGCCGCGATTGTCGCGAAGATGCCGCCGCGTTTGGCGAACGGGTTCTCCCAGATGCGTGATGGCGGCGGGGTGGCGGGCGCAGGCAGGGCCTGCGGCGTGGCCGCTGCATCGCCGCGCAAGCCCCTGAGAATGCGCTCGGGCGTGAATGGCGGCTCGCGAAAGCGCACGCCGGTGGCATCGAAGATCGCGTTGGCGATCGCCGCCGCGCTCGGCACCGACGCAGACTCCCCGACGCCGAGCGGCGGCTGGTCCTGACGCGGCAGCATCAGCACATCGATCTTGGGCACGTCCGGGAAGGGGATGATCGGGTAGGCGCCCCATTCGCGCGCCGCGACCGCGCCGCGCTCGAACGAGACCTCCTCCATCAGCGCGCGGCTGGTGGACTGGATGACGTTGCCGTGGATCTGGTGGCGCACGCCGTCCGGATTGATCATCAGGCCGGAATCCTGCCCGGCGACCACGCGCGTGACGCTGACGTCGCCGGTGGTCTTGTTCACCGCGACGTCGGCGACCCAGGCCGACCACGCCGCGCCATAGCCGGGGAACTTGCTGTGGACATAGAGCGCATAGGCAAAGCCACGCCCATTCACGATCTCGCCGTCTTTCTCCTCGCGGACCGGTCGTGGCCTCCAGCCTGCGCGCTCCGCGACCGCATTGACGAGATCGATCGCGCGCTGGTCCTTCAGATAGCGCAGGCGGTATTCGATCGGGTCGACGCCAGCTTCTGTCGCGGCCTCATCGATGTAGGATTCATGTGCAAAGGTGTTCGGCAGCGCCGAGACGCCGCGGAACCAGGAGGCGCGCACGATCGGCGGCATGTCGTGGGCGACGACACGCATGTTGTCGTAGTCGTAAGGCGGGATCGCGGTGCGGTCGCCCATCTGGAGCACGGCAGGCTCAGGCGAGATCCGGCCCGTCAGCAGCAGCGCCAGCGTCGGCGCCGCGTTGGAGGGGTAGCGCGTGGCGAGATCGTAGGCAGCGACGCCGCCATCGGCGTCGAGGCCGCCATTGACGTCAATCAGCTGTGCGGTGCCCTTGGGTTCCCAGGCGTGCTCCTGCTCGCGCGTCAATTGCACGCGCACGGGTCGGCCGACCGCGCGCGACAGCAGCAGGGCGTCGGCGGTGACGTCATCGGCGCAATTGCGGCCATAGCAGCCGGCGGCCTCGAGCCGGATGACCTCGATCTCGCTCTCGGGACGCTCGAGGAGGAGTGCAAGGTCGCTGCGCAGCACATGCGGGTTCTGCGTCCCGGACCAGACGCGGATATTGCCGTCCTGGAAGTCGGCGACCGCGCAGGACGGCCCGATCGAGGCGTGCATCTGATACGGCCAGACATAAGTGCGCTGCATCGGCTTGGCCGCGCCTGATATCGCCGCATCGACGTCGCCCTTGTCGATCAGCGTTCGCGGGGTCGATGGATTAGCGCGCAGCGCGGTCTCGACATCGGCGAGATCGGTCAGCGCGGGCGTCGACTTCCAGCTCACCTTGAGCTGCTCTGCCGCACGGATCGCATTCTCCTCGCGCTCGGCGACCACGCCAACGAAATCGCCGATGCGCACCACGGCCACCAGGCCGGGAATGTCGCGCACCGACGCCTCATCGACGGCGATCAGGCTGGTGCCGACGAACGGACCGGCATCGACGCCGGCATAGGGCGGACGCACCACGCGGCCGTGCAGCATGCCTGATACCCGGACGTCGTGCACGAAAGTCAGCTCGCCCGTGGCCTTGGCCGGCACGTCGACCCGCGGCATCGACTGGCCGACGATGGCATAATCGCCGACCGCCTTGACCGCGACGACCTCGGCAAGCTCGAGGCTGATCGTCTCGTCGCCGATCAGTTCGCCATAGCTGACGCTGCGATTGTCGGGCCCCCGGACGAGACCGTCGTCGATCTTAAGGTCGGCCGCCGGCAGTTCGAGCCGCTCGGCCGCGCGTGCGATCAAGAAATGCCGCGCCTGGGCTGCGGCCTTTCGCAAGGGCACGGCCGTGATCTGGATCGTCTCGCTTGCGATCGTCGCGCCCTGGTTCGGCACCAATGCGGTATCGCCGAGCACGACGACGACGCGCGCAAAGGACACATCCAACTCCTCGGCGACGATCTGGCCCAGCGCAGTGCGGATGCCGGTGCCGAGATCGACATGGCCGTTATAAGCCGTGACCGCGCCGTCGGCGGTGATGCGGACATAGGTCTCGGTCGTGACCTCGTCCACGGTGCTGATGACGACGAGCGAACCGGATGGCCGCTCAGCTCCGTTCGGATGCGGGGAGGCCATCAATCAACGGCCTCGGTGAGCTGGCCGGAGGCGCGCATCACGGCGCGCAGGATTTCGACATGCGTGCCGCAGCGACAGAGATTGTAGCGCAGCGCCGCCAGCGCCTCCTGTTCGGTCGGACGCGGATTGATCGCGAGCAGCGCCTTGGTGGTCATGATCATGCCGTTGAGGCAATAGCCGCATTGCGCGGCCTGCTCGTCGATGAAAGCCTGTTGCACGACATCAGGCTTGTCGCGCGTGCCAAGGCCTTCGAGCGTCACGATGTCGCGGCCGGCGCAGCCACCCACGGGAATCACGCAGGATCGCGCAGCCGAGCCGTCGATCAGGACAGTACAGGTGCCGCATTCACCGAGGCCGCAGCCATATTTCGGCCCGTTGAGCGCGAGGTCGTTGCGCAGCACGTAGAGCAGCGGCGTGTCTTGCGCCGCAGTGACCTCGTGGATCCTGCCGTTTACGGTGAGGCGGATCGGTGTCTGCGTCATCCTCGTTCCCAAGCCCTGTCATCGCGCGATTTGTAAGTCGCGACGATACCGTTTGTACACAAACGTGCAAGCCGTCATGCCGCACTGCAGCGCGACTGCCTTCTTTGTGGACAGGGCGGATAGGCATATGAGGTTTTATGCGGCAGGCGCATCTTTTGCGCCGCACCGGCGCTTGACAGCTATCGGGACCGCGCGCAAGATCGTTCGTATACGAATGATAACCGCGGTCTCCGCTGGCTCTGACATGGTGATGGAAACAACGAGCGCTGCCGTCGACAAGATCCGCTGCGATGCCTGTCCGGTGATGTGCTACATCAAGCCGGGCGCTGCGGGCGCCTGCGACCGCTACGCCAATCACGACGGCAAGCTCGTCCGCGTCGATCCGCACGTGATCCTGGAGCGTACCGTCTCGCATGGCGGCAAGCTCGTCCCGTTCAGCCGCACGGAAGACTGGGACGGCAAGATCGTCCACGAGCCTTCAACCTTTGTGACGGCGATCGGAGCGGGCACGACCTATCCCGACTACAAGCCGGCGCCGTTCATCGTCTCCGCGGAGGTCGATGGCGTCGACATGGTGACTGTCGTCACCGAGGGCATCTTCTCCTATTGCGGCATCAAGGTGAAGATCGACACCGACCGCTATCTTGGGCCGGAGACCGCGACCGTTCGCGCGCAGGGCGAGGCGGTGGGCCACGTCACCACCAGCGAATACGGCTCGCAGATGCTCTCGCTGGGCGGCGTGCATCATCTCACCGGCGGTTCCAAGAAAGAGGGCCGCGTCACCTGCGACACGCTGATGGATCTCGCCAATTGCAAGGCGGTCGAGCTCACCATCGACGGCGGCGCGAGCGTGGTGGTGCAGGCCGGCCAACCGCCGATCGTCAACGGCGTGAAGGAAGAGCGCATGCGGGTCGGCTGCGGCTCGGCGACGATCGGCATGTTCGCCAAGCAATGGCACGACAAGGTCGACGAGGTCGTCGTGGTCGACGACCACATCACCGGCGTGCTCTCCGAACATCAGGCCGGCAAGCTGCTCGACATCGCCGATACCGGCATCAAGATGAAGGGCCGGCGTTCGACGCCCGGCCGCTATTTTCAGGTCGCCGATCCCGGCACGGGCTGGGGCGGCACCAATATCTCGGATCCGCTCTCGATCCTCGGCCCGTTTGATGCCAAGGAAGCCAAGCCCGGTCTGACCATGCTGATGGTCTCCACCACCGGCGAGCATTCGTCCTATTATGTGCTCGACGAGGCCTTGAAGCCGGTCGAGACCGAGATGCCTGATGATCTGAAGTTTTCGGTCGAGCGCATCCAGGAGAATTGCGAGCCGGCGCTGTGCACGGTGCTGTTCATGGCGGGTGCCGGCGGCTCGCTGCGCGCGGGCGTCACCGACAATCCGGTGCGGCTGACGCGCTCGGTGAAGGACGCGCTGACGCGCGTCACCAGCGGCGGCGCGCCGGTCTATGTCTGGCCCGGCGGCGGCATCACCTACATGGTCGACGTGACGCAAATGCCCGCGGGCGCGTTCGGCTACGTGCCGACGCCGGCGCTGGTCGCGCCGATCGAGTTCACGATGAAGCTGTCGGACTATGCCGCGCTCGGCGGGCACATGGATTATGTGAAGCCGCTCTCGGAGGTGAAAGGCGGTGACGATGTCCGCCAGCTGCCCTGGCAGAACCCGATTCCGGGACGTCGGGCATGACACGGCTCCCGCAGATCGCATTGCTGTCTGATGGCCGGCGGCTGCATTTGCAGGATGGACCGATTGATTTGATCGTGGAGGCGAGGGGCCGCGCGGACGAGGTGCGTGCCGCCTATGAGGCTGCGGCGCTGCGGTTTACGGGACTGCTCGACAAGCTCTGCGCGGAATTGCCGGAGCTGCGGATGGCCGCTGAGGGGCGGACATCGCTGAAGGGCGTGGTTGCGCGGCGCATGCATGCCGCTGTCGCGCCCTATGCTGCTGATTGCTTCATCACGCCGATGGCCGCGGTGGCCGGGAGCGTGGCGGAGGAGATCCTTGGCGCAATGCTCGGAGCCGCAACCCTCAATCAAGCCTACGTCAACAATGGCGGCGATATCGCGCTTCATCTCGGCGAAGGCGAGCATTTCTCTGTCGGTCTGATGGATCGGCCCGATCGCTCCGGCGTGATGCGGACCCTGAGGGTCGATTCAGCCGACCCCGTACGCGGGATCGCGACCAGTGGCCGCCACGGTCGCAGTTTTTCGCTCGGGATCGCCGACGCGGTGACGGTGTTGGCTGCAACGGCATCGCAGGCCGATGCGGCGGCCACGATCATCGCCAACGCGGTGGATCTGCCGGGACATCCAGCCATCTTCCGCAAGCCCGCCAACGAGCTTCAGCTCGACAGCGATCTCGGGGCGCGCCTTGTCACCTGCGAGGTCGGCGAGTTGTCGCACAATGAGATCGCGGCCGCGCTGGAATCTGGCGCGGAATGTGCACGGCATTTATTCGATCGCGGATTGATCGAGGGTGCCGTGTTGCAGCTTTGTGGTGATATGCTTGTCATCGGACCGAATGATATTGAACGGCAACGATCGCGTCCGCCTAGGCTGGAGCACGCGGTTCATGCCTGAACAGGGAAGAGCCTGAGGAAGCAATCATGAGCGCGATCATCCGCAAGATCGTCACCGTCGTCGAAGAGACCCAGATGGAGATGGGGCGTCAGGTGTCGCCGCCGACCCGGCGCGCCGCGGCGATCGCCGTGATCGAGAACCCCTTTGCGGGGAAATATGTCGAGGACCTGTCCCCGCTGATCGCGATCGGCGAGGAGCTGGGCGAGCTGCTGTCGAAGCGCGCGGTGGCGGCGCTCGGCATCGATGGCGGAAAGGCGCAGAGCTATGGCAAGGCCGCAGCCGTCGGTGAGAACGGCGAGCTGGAGCATGCCGCAGCGATCCTTCACCCGAAGATGGGAGCGCCCGTGCGCAAAGTGCTGAGCAAGGGCGCGGCGCTGATCCCGTCGTCGAAGAAGCGCAGCGGCCCCGGCACGACGCTGGACATCCCTCTGGGGCACAAGGACGCAGCCTTCGTACGCAGCCATTTTGACGGCATGGAGGTACAGATCAACGACGCGCCGCGCGCCAACGAGATCATGGTCGCGGTGGCCGTCACCGACAGCGGCCGTCCGCTGCCGCGCGTCGGCGGACTGACGGTTGCGGAGATCAAGGGTGAGGACGGTTTGAGATAACGCGATCCGGAGAACCGGGCACGGGTTCTCCGATCAAATCCTGTGCGAAGGACAGAGAAGTTCAAAACTGGAGGTTGGGATGCGAGCAAGAAACGTTTTTGTCGGCGCGGCCTTCGCGCTTCTGGCCGGCGGCATGGCCCATTCGGCCCTGGCGCAGGGCATCAAGATCGGCGAGATCAACAGCTATTCGCTGCTGCCGGCCTTCACCGAGCCTTATCGCAAGGGATGGCAGCTCGCGGTCGAACAGATCAACGCGGCCGGCGGCATCAATGGCAAGAAGCTCGTCGTCATCTCCAAGGACGATGGCGGCAAGCCGGCGGATGCGCAGACTGCGGCCAATGAGCTCGTCTCGAGCGAGGGCGTTGCGATGCTCACGGGCACGTTCCTGTCGAACATCGGCCTCGCCGTCAGCGACTTCGCCAACCAGAAGAAGGTGTTCTTCCTCGCGGCCGAGCCGCTCACGGACGCGATCACCTGGTCGAAGGGCAACAAATACACCTTCCGCCTGCGTCCCTCCAACTACATGCAGGCGGCGATGCTGGTGGAAGCAGCCAGCAAGCTGCCGGCGAAGCGCTGGGCGACGATCGCGCCGAACTACGAATACGGCCAATCGGCGGTCGCGGTGTTCAAGAAGCTGATGTCGGAGAAGCGCCCGGACATCCAGTGGGTCGACGAGCAATGGCCGCCGCAGGGCAAGATCGACGCGGGCCCGGTGGTGCAGGCGGTTGCCGCGGCCAATCCCGAAGCGATCCTCAACGTCACCTTCGGCGCCGATCTCGTCAAGCTCGTGCGCGAAGGCAACACCCGCGGCCTGTTCAAGGGGCGCGAGGTCGTCTCCTTCCTGACCGGCGAACCCGAATATCTCGATCCGCTCAAGGACGAGACGCCCGAGGGCTGGATTGTCACCGGCTATCCCTGGTACTCGATCAAGACGCCCGAGCATGACGCGTTCCTGAAGGCCTACCAGGCCAAGTACAACGACTATCCGCGCCTCGGCTCGATCGTCGGCTACCAGACCATCAAGTCGGCGGCGGCAATCCTGGCGAAGGCCGGCTCGACCGATCCGGAGAAGCTGATCGCCGCGGCCGAAGGCCTATCGATGCCATCGCCTTTCGGCGAGATCACCTTCCGCAAGATCGACCATCAGTCGACGCTCGGTGCCTATGTCGGCAAGACCGCGCTGAAGGACGGCAAGGGTGTGATGGTGGACTCGTCCTACAAGAAGGGCGCCGACTATCTGCCTGGCGACGCCGAAGTTGAGAAGCTGCGGCCGAAGGATTGATCTGGCTTCGCTCTCCGCTGCCGTAGGGTGGGTTAGCCGAAGGCGTAACCCACCACCTTCAGTGCCACAAGAAATGGTGGGTTACGCCCGGCGAACTCCGCTCCGCGTAGTCGCTGGACTAACCCACCCTACGAATTCATCCAACCCGGACCGCCGATGGCCTTTTATGTCGTACAGTTTCTGACCGGTCTCGCCAGCGCAGCGTCGCTGTTCCTGGTGGCCTCGGGCCTGTCGATCATCTTCGGCGTGACGCGGATCGTGAATTTCGCGCATGGCGCCTTCTACATGATCGGCGCCTACATCGCCTTCACGCTCACCGAGCGGCTGTCGGGTGCGTTCGGCTTCTGGGGCGGGATCGTGCTGGCGGCGCTGGCGGTGGCGATGATCGGCGTCATCGTCGAGATGGTGCTGTTGCGGCGCATCTATCACGCGCCCGAACTGTTCCAGCTGCTCGCGACCTTCGGCCTGACCCTGATGGTCGAAGATCTCGTCGTGCTGATCTGGGGGCCTGACGACCTCGTCGGCCGCCGCGCGCCCGGCTTCAAGGGCGCGATCGATTTCTTCGGCCAGAACATTCCGAGCTATGATCTGTTCCTGATCGTGCTCGGACCCGTCGTGCTCGGGATTCTCTGGCTGCTGTTCCAGCGCACGCGCTGGGGCGTCTTGGTGCGCGCCGCGACGCAGGACCGCGACATGGTCGCCGCGCTCGGCGTCAATCAGAAATGGCTGTTCACTAGCGTGTTCGCGGTCGGCGTCTTCCTCGCCGCGCTCGGCGGCGCGCTCCAGATCCCGCGCGATGCCGTGCATCACGCCATGGATCTTCGGATCATCGTGGAAGTGTTCGTCGTGGTCGTGATCGGCGGTCTCGGCAGCATCGTCGGCGCGTTCGTTGCGGCGGTGCTAGTGTCCGAGCTCAACGCCTTCGGCATCCTGATCTTCCCGAAGATTTCCATCATCCTGGTCTTCCTGGTGATGGCGGTGGTGCTGATCGTGCGGCCCTGGGGCCTGTTCGGCAAGCCCGAGGCGGCTGCGCGCAAGACGCCGGGTCTCACCGTCAATCCCTGGCGCCCGCTGACGTTGAACGAACGGCTGGCTGCGCTTGCGGCGCTCGTCATCGCGGCGACGCTGCCGCTGTTCGCCGGCAATTACGCCCTGACGGTCGGCTCGGAGATCGCGATCTTCGTCATCTTCGCCGTCAGCCTGCACTTCCTGATGTCCGTCGGCGGGCTCGCCTCGTTCGGCCATGCCGCCTATTTCGGGCTTGGTGCCTACGGCATTGCCTTCCTCGCCAAGATGGCGGGGCTGCCGATGATCGTGTGTCTGTTGCTCGGCCCGCTGCTCGGCTGCATGGGCGCGGCCGTGTTCGGCTTCTTCGCGGTGCAGCTGTCTGGCGTCTATTTCGCGATGCTGACGCTCGCCTTCGCGCAGATCGTGTGGTCGATCGCATTCCAGTGGGTGAACGTGACAGGCGGTGACAACGGCATTCTGGGCCTTTGGCCGTCGAGCTGGGCCGCGAGCCCATCGCATTTCTATTGGCTCGCGCTCGGCGTCGCGGCGCTCGTCACCATCGCGCTGCGGGCCATGGTGTTCTCGCCGTTCGGCTATGCTCTCCGGGCGACGCGTGACTCGGCGCTTCGCAGCGAAGCGATCGGTATCGACGCAAAGCGCATCCAGTGGACGGCCTTCGTGATCGCAGGAACCACTGCCGGTATCGGCGGCGCGCTGTTCGCCTACCTCAAGGGCAGCGTCTTCCCCGACAATCTCGGCATCTCGCTGTCGGTCGATGCGCTGGTCATGGTGCTGCTCGGCGGCGTCGAAACTGTATCGGGCGCGGTGATCGGCGCCATCGTCTACAAGGCGCTCAACATCTGGCTGGTCAGCCAGACCGATCTGTCGAAGCTCGTGCTGGGCGGCTTCATCATGCTGATCGTCGTTGTCTTCCCCAAGGGCATTGTCGGCATGCTGGAGCTGCTGGCGCAGCGCCGTAAGAAAGCATCGCCGCCGGGATCTCCCTTGCTTGCCAAGCCGATCGAGTCTGCCGAATGAGCGTTGCACCTCCACTTCTCGCGGTCGAAGGCCTGACCAAATCCTATGGCGGCATCCATGCCGTGCGCGGCGTCTCGTTCTCGCTGCGCGCCGGCGAGATCCTGGCGCTGATCGGGCCGAACGGCGCCGGCAAGAGCACCTGCTTCGACATGCTCAACGGCCAGAACAAGCCGGATTCCGGCCATGTCCGCCTGCTCGGTGAAGAGATCACCGGCAGGAAACCGCGCGAGGTTTGGCGGCTCGGCGTCGGGCGCACGTTTCAGATCACCGCGACCTTCGCCACCATGACCGTGCGCGAGAACGTGCAGGTCGCGCTGATCTCGCACGGGAAGCAGCCATTCAATCTCTTCGGCTCGGCGCCGAAGTTCGACCGCGGTGAGGCCGGCCGTCTGCTCGAACTGGTCGGCATGAGCGGCTACGCAGATCGGCCCTGCGGCGAGCTCGCCTATGGCGACCTCAAGCGTCTCGAGCTTGCGGTCGCGCTCGCCAACCAGCCAAAGCTGCTCCTGATGGACGAGCCGACCGCGGGCATGGCGCCGCGCGAGCGAGTCGATTTGATGCGGCTGACCGCGCAGATCGCGCGGGAGAAATCGATCGGCGTGCTCTTCACCGAGCACGACATGGACGTGGTGTTCGAGCATGCCGACCGCATCATCGTGCTCAACCGCGGCACACTGATCGCCGAGGGCTCGCCGGCCGACGTGCGCGGCAATCCGCAGGTGCAGGCGGTCTATCTCGGCGAGGGCCTCGTCTATGATGCCCGCCATCGCGAGGGAGCCTCGGCATGAAGCTGACGGTCGAAGCGCTCAACAGCCATTATGGTCCGGCGCATATCCTGTTCGACATCGGCTTCGAGGTCGGTGAGGGCGAGGTCGTTGCGCTGCTCGGGCGCAACGGCGCCGGCAAGTCGACGACGTTCCGCTCGATCGTCGGCCTCGTCGCGCAGCGAACCGGCCGCATCATGTTCGAAGGCAAGGACGTCTCGGCGCGCCCGACGCACGAGATCGTGCGCGAGGGCCTCGGCTATGTGCCAGAGGAGCGGCGGATCTTCACGGACCTGACCGTCGAGGAGAATCTCGAGGTCGGCCGCCAGCCCAAGCGTCCGAACGCCCCGCACTGGACGCGCGAAAAGCTGTTCACGCTGTTTCCAAACCTGGGTGAGATGAAAAACCGCCCGGGCGGGCGCATGAGCGGCGGCGAGCAGCAGATGCTCACCATCGCGCGCACGCTGATGGGCAATCCGTCGCTGGTGCTGTTGGACGAGCCTTCGGAGGGCCTGTCGCCGAAGATCGTGGAGCAGATGGTCGATGCCATCCTGACCATGAAGAAGGAAGGCGTCAGCATCGTCGTCTCCGAGCAGAATCTGCATTTCGCGCGGCTGATTTCCGATCGTGCCTACATCATCGAGCGCGGCCGCATCTGCTTCGGCGGCACTATGGCCGAGCTCGACGCACGTCCGGATATCCGCGACGCGCATCTGTCGTTGTGAGGGCAAAGGGAAGGGCAGCGAACGGATGGCGAGAAGCGTTGCGGCAAAGAAGAACGCCAAACCGGCAAAACCGCCTTACGTGCTCGACGAGCAGGTCGGCTTCATCCTGCGCCAGGTCTGGCAGCGCCACAGCTCGATCTTCTCCCGTGACATCGGCACCAATCTGACGCCGACGCAATGGGCGGCGCTGTCGAAGCTCGCCGAGACCGGGTCGTGCTCGCAGAATCAGCTCGGACGTCTCACGGCGATGGACGTTGCGACCATCAAGGGCGTGATCGACCGCCTGACGGCGCGCGGCCTGACGGAAACGAGCCAGGATCCCGAGGACGGGCGGCGCTTGCTGGTCAGCCTGACGCGCGCCGGTCAGCAGCTTGCCGAGAAGCTGGCGCCGAACGCGCTCGCGATCACCCGCGAGACACTGGCGCCGCTCGACGCAAAAGAGCGCGAGACGCTGATGGCACTGCTGAATAAGCTGCGGTGAGGAAGGTGCCGTAGGGTGGGCAAAGGCGCAACGCGCCGTGCCCACCATCTTCATCGTATTTGCAGGCGCAATGGTGGGCACGCTTTCGCTTTGCCCACCCTACGGCACCGTTCCCCTGGCCTACTTCGCCACCACCTCCGGCACCTTGCCCGCCGGCGGGGTATTGCGGCTGCGCTGGGTGCGGACGATGCCGTCGATGATGGTCATGCCGATGCCGGGGAGATCGCCGAGCTGAACGCTCTCCAAAATGGTCTTGCCGGGCGAGTGTTGCGCCTTGTCCATGATGACGAAGTCGGCGGAGCGGCCGACCTCGATCAGGCCGCAATCGAGCTCGCGCATCCGCGCAGTGTTGCCGGTGGCAAGGCAGAAGGCGATCTCGGCCGGCAGCTCGCCGAGCGAGGACAGCATCGACACCATGCGCAAGATGCCGAGCGGCTGCACGCCGGAGCCGGCCGGCGCGTCGGTACCGAGGATGACGCGGTGCAGATCGCCCATCTCGCGGGCGGTGCGCAGCGTGAACAGGGCCGAGCGCTCGTTGCCGTTGTGCACGAGCTCGAGGCCGCGCTTGCAGCCCTCGCAGATGCAGCGGATCTGGTCGTCGGGGAGCGCCGTGTGGCCGCCATTGATGTGGCCGACCACGTCGGTGTCGGCCTCCAGCACCACGTCCTTGTCGATCAGGCCTGAGCCGGGGATCGAGGGGCCGCCGGTGTGGATGGTGCTCTGGATGCCGTATTTGCGCGCCCAGCCGACCATCTTTCGCGCGGTCGGGCCATCTTTCACGCCGCCGAGACCGACTTCGCCGAGCAGCTTGACGCCGTTGGCGGCCATTTCCTTGAAATCCTCCTCGACCATCTCGCATTCGATCACCGGCGCGCCGGCGTGAACCTTCACGCCGCCAGGGCGCAAGGTCCAGAACGCGCGCTGGGCGAATACGGCCATGGCCTTGAGACCGACGACGTCGCGGGGACGGCCGGGCATGTGCACTTCGCCGGCCGAGATCATGGTGGTGACGCCGCCATGGAGATAGCTGTCGATCCAGTTGATCTGGTTCTGCCGCGGCGTCCAGTCGCCGGCGACGGGATGGACGTGGCTGTCGATCAGGCCCGGCGCCACCGTGGTGCCATGGGCGTCGACGATGGTGGTCGCTCCTTCCGTATCGACGTCCTTGTAGCGGCCGATCGCTGTGATCTTGCCGTTCTCGGCAACGATGGTGTCGCCGTCCAGGATCGGCCTTTCCAGGGCGCCGGACAGGATCAGGCCGATATTCCGGATCACGAGCTTCGAGGGTCCGGTGGCCTGGGGTGCGTCATGCGCCATGGAAGGGGCTCCTTATTCCTAACTGCAACGCTTCCGATCTTGGGCAGCCTTGACCGCGGGATCAAGCCGGATTATTCATTAGTATACGAATGATCGTGTACAAACGACGCATAGCTGCCCGCCTCGGAACCGCATGGAAGCGACAGGGAAGGTGAGATGAGCAATTTCAATCAGGAAAGCGTTTTGAGCGTCCACCACTGGACCGACACGCTGTTCTCCTTCAAGACCACCCGCAGTCCGACCTTCCGCTTCCGCAACGGCGAATTCACCATGATCGGGCTCAAGGTCGGCGAGAAGCCGCTGTTGCGGGCCTACAGCGTCGCCAGCGCCAATTACGAGGACACGCTGGAGTTCTTCTCGATCAAGGTGCCGGATGGTCCGCTGACCTCACGGCTTCAGCACCTGAAGGAAGGCGACGAGATCATCGTCAGCCGCAAGGCCACCGGCACGCTGGTGATCGACAATCTGGAAGAGGGCCGCAACCTCTACCTCATCGGCACCGGCACCGGCCTCGCGCCGTTCCTGAGCGTGATCAAGGACCCCCAGACCTACGAGCGTTTCGAGAAGGTGGTGCTGCTGCACGGCTGCCGGCACGTCAAGGAGCTCGCCTATGGCGAGATGATCACCGAGACGCTGCCCAAGGACGAGCTGATCGGCGAGTACATTCGCAATCAACTGATCTACTACCCGACCGTGACGCGCGATCCCTTCCGCAATCGCGGCCGCATCACCGATCTGATCACGTCAGGCAAGCTGTTCACCGACATCGGTCTGCCGGCGCTGGAAGCCGCCCAGGACCGCGTCATGATCTGCGGCAGCCCGGCCCTGGTCGCGGACACCCGTGTGCTGCTGGGCGAACGCGGCTTCGTCGAGGGCAATCACGGCGAGCCGGCCCAGTTCGTGGTCGAAAAGGCCTTTGCCGAGCGCTAGAGCCCATTTCCGTTCCGATGAAACGCTATAGGCCCGTAATTCCTGCCCAATAAGGTCGCATTTTCGCCGCCGGGCGCCCGTTGCGGCGCCGATTCCGCGCACGATACTATGTGGGAGCGAATCAGCGGAGTTCCCACATGGTTGCGGACAGCGACAGCAACATCGCCTGGCACCGGGTCCAGTTGAAGAACAATCGCGCCGAGTTGAAGGCGCTGGAGACTGCGCGCTTCACGATGGGCGAGATCGCCTCGTCGAAGCGGAACGGCCACACCCAGAAGACCATCGCGGAACTCAAGCGCAAGATCGCGCAGTCCGAGCGCGTGATCGCCGATCACGACAAGCGCACGCGCCGACCGCTCGCGACCGACCTGCAAAGCCTTAGCAATGGCAGCTGGAGCCATTGGGACGCCTACACCAGCCAGCAGCAGCGCAAGACCGGGCAGCGTTCACCGGGACGCGGATAGGTCTTTCGACGTCTGCGGCCGAAGCGGGTGTACGTTCCGCCCTTGCACCGGTCGCGCCGCGCACCATCTGGTTGAGACGCCAGCAATCACTCCGGTGAACCCATGACAGCGCGCCTCGATTTCACCAGCGAGGCCTTCTTTCGCGATCCGCCCAAGGCGATCGCCACGCTGCGCATGTCCGGCCCCGTGGTCGCGACGCGATTTCCTCTCGTCGGCGACGTCTGGATCACCACGACCCATGACGCCACCGCGCAGATCCTGAAGGACGGCACCACCTTCACACTGCGCAAGGAGGATGGCGACGTCGCCGGTCTGCGCTGGTGGATGCCGAGATACGTCAGGACCATCGCCAACAACATGCTGACGATGGATGAGCCGGATCACACCAGGCTGCGCAGCATCGTGGACGAGGCTTTTCGTCGGCGCGCCATCGTCGCGATGGAGCCGCGCATCCGCGCCATCGCCGACGGTCTCGCCGGCGAGCTCTTTGCGAACGGAAGTCCAGCCGATCTCGTCCAGCGCTACGCGCGTATCCTGCCGCTTGCGGTGATCTCCGAGCTCCTGGGCCTGCCTCCGGCCGACCGTCCGCGATTCATCGCCTGGGCCAACGCGATGTCCTCGCTGACCAATGCCGTCAGCTTCTTCCGCTTGCTGTTCGCGTTCCGCAAGATGCGCGCCTACCTCGAACGGCAGTTGCAGATCGCGCGTGTACAGGGCGGCGAAGGCCTGATCGCGGAGCTGGTCCAGGTCGAGCGCGAGGGTGGCCAGATCACGCCGGATGAAATGGTCTCGATGGTGTTTCTGCTGCTCGCGGCCGGCTCGGAGACCACCACGCATCTCATCAGCGGTTCGGCTTACGAACTGCTCAGGAACCCCGGGCTGCGCGATTGGCTCGAAGAGGACTGGAGCCGTGTCAGCCTCGCCGTCGAGGAGTTCCTTCGCTTCGTCTCGCCAGTGCAATTCTCCAAGCCGCGCTATGTGCGAAGGGCGATCGCGTCATGGTGATGCTCGCCGCGGCGAACATGGATTCCACGGTGCACGATGATCCCGAGAAGCTCGATCTCGAACGCAAGCCGAACCGCCACCTCTCGTTCGGAACAGGAATCCATTTCTGCCTTGGCCACCAGCTCGCGCGCATCGAGGCGGCGTGCGCGCTGGAAGCGCTGTTCGTGCGATGGCCGAAGCTTGGCTTGGCCGTCGATCCCGCCGAGGTCCGCTGGCGCAGGCGGCCGGGTTTGCGCGCGATTGCGAAGCTTCCCGTCTCGACCGAGGGTCGCGGAACATCGGCGGCGCGCGCGGAAGCGATGATTGATCGTTCCCTCACCGCGGCGGGCTGAGATCGGCTCCCTTCGGAAAATCTTGGTCGAGCGTTATCGGTCAGGAACGGTGTGCCGTTGGTCCTGTTGTCATCAGGACGTCGGAGACGACGGGAGTTCCTTGGCCGCATGTCGCAGATCGACGTCTTAACGGGAGACAAGATCATGGCCAGCAAGATGCCACCTGTTCCGCCGGATAATCAGAGCCCGAAGGGAACCGGCGATACCAAACAAGAGTCGCCCAATCAGACCCCGCACGGTCAACGGCGCGTGGAAAATCCGGACCAGCAGGGACAGCAGGGCAACATCAAGCAGAACACGACCAATCAAGGCTACCAGCAAGATCGCTGAGGAGGGCGACATTCATGTCGACATCCACCAAGACACCGAACAGCATTCGTCAGGGCGGACCTGGCGCTTCGCATGAGAATGCGAAGGCCCCGTTGGAGGTGAAGAAGCCGCCGGCGGACGATTTGCAGCGCAGCCATAGCCGGATCTCCGGCGGAGGCGGCGAGCGCGATTCTCATCACAGTCACGATGAAGCCGGAAAGGGCGGAGGCAGGTAGTTCATGAGCAGCAAGCAACCCAAATTGTACACGCCGAGCGAAAAGGACATGCGTGACAATCCTCTGATCGGAGGATCGAAGGGGGCCACCATGGCGGGCGTGTCACCCGACGATCTCGAGGATGCTCTCGGCGAGAACACGATCGAAGGCGATCGCGAGAACGATGTCGGCATCGGCGGCGGCATCGACAAGGACGTCGCACATGGCGGCGCGCACCGAAGAGGTCGGTAGCTTCGGAGAACGAGCATGCAAGGCAAAAAGACCCACGAGCAGCAGGTTCGCATCCTCGAGCGCAAGCCCGATGTTCCGGACGCGCGCGAGCTCGATCAGGCCATCGGTCACAATCCCGGGGACGCCGCGCTTCATCGCGGGCGTCCGGAAGCCAGGCACAGCGAATACGCGGTAAGTCGCGGCGGCCTCAATCAGGAGAGCGACCACAACAAGCACAACGATCCCGGCCAGAGCGGCCACAAGCCGCCGAAGCCAATGCCGGCACAACAGAAGCACTGAGCCTTCAAAGGGGCGATCATTGCAAGAGGAGAAGCCGATGCCAGCTGGGAACGGCAGTAAGACGCACTTCAGATCGGGCATGCATGGCAAGGGCGATGGGACTGGCGCCATGGCCGATATTCCCAAGGACAAGATCGGCGACAACATGGTGCTGTCCAATCGCGACAAGACGCAGCATTCGGACATTCGCGGCATGGATGGCAAGTTCATCCAGACCGAGCAGTATCAGGATCACGCAGCCAACCGGCTCGACGAGGAGCCAGGGACGGACGAGACCTGATAGGGGGCGTTCCTCCCGATCAACTGGCGGACCGGTGTTCAGCCGGTCCGCTTTTTTGTCGGCGCGAGATCACGCTCCCAGCCGAACACCGAGCGGCCGTCGAGATCGGGCGAGGCGGCGCGCTCGCCGGCGATGTAGGCTTCGACCGAGGGGCCTTGTGCGGTCCGCTCCAGCCGCCGCGCCTGGTCGTCGAGGCGCTTGATCGCCTGCATCTCTTCTTCGCGCCCGAGCTTGGCGGTCTGGATCGCGCCCTTCAACACGCGGATGGTCTCGTCATAGACTTTGATCGGAACGGGGTAGGGATGCCGGTCCTTGCCGCCATGGGCGAGCGAAAAGCGCGCGGGATCTTTGAAACGATAGGGCGCGCCGTGCACGACCTCGGCGACCATCGCAAGTGAGCGCACGGTGCGCGCACCGACGCCGGGCGTCAGCAACAGCTCCGGGAAATCGACCGGGCCTCGCTCGGCCGCGGCAGCGAGGGTGCCGTGCAGGCGGCGTGCGAACACGTCCTTGGGGCGGACGTCGTGATGCGCGGGCATGATCAGGTGCGGCAGCACGGCTTGCGCCGGCTCGAGGCCGGTGAGCCGTTCGAACTCGGCGACGATGCGATCCGGGCCAAGACCACTCAACAGTTCGAGCTGCGCGGTGCGCGAGACATCGGCGCGATGGTCGGTGAGATTGACGATCTCGCCTTGCTGCGGACCGTCGATCGCACTGTGCGGCGTATCGACAAAACTCTTCAGCGCCTCGGAATGCCAGTGATAGCGGCGGGCCTGCCGCTTGTCGCCGTTCATGCCCTGCTGCACCACGGTCCATTTGCCGTCTGCGGTAACGAAGAATCCATGGAGATAGAGGTCGAAGCCGTCTTGTACCGCCGCGCTGTCGACTTTCGCCACCAGGCGGCTGGCACGCGTCAGCTTGGCGCCGTCGAAGCCGACGCGCTCGCCGAGCTGCAACAGCTCGTCCGGCGTCTTGCGCGAATGCTGGCCGCGGCCGCCACAGACATAGATGCCGAGCTCGTCCTGGAGCGGCCCGAGTCCACGCTTCAGCGCGCCGATCACGGAGGTCGTGATGCCCGAGGAGTGCCAGTCCATCCCCATCACGGCGCCAAACGATTGAAACCAGAAAGGATGCGACAGCCGCTGGAGAAACGCATCACGGCCGTAATGATGAACGATCGCCTGCGTGACGATCGCGCCGAGGGAAGCCATGCGGCTCGCAAGCCACGGCGGAACCCGCCCGGTGTGGAGAGGAAGATCGGCGCTGCCGGTACGTCGAGTCATGAGCACCTCAAACTAGCGCAATTCGGCCAAGGTTGCATCAGCGGAATGCTGCGTTGCACTGGACGGGGGAGCCAAGCTGGCGCGCCTTCGCCTTTGCCTGGCTGCCGTCGCGCTGGTGCTGCCGCTTGCGCCACTCGACGATATGATCCGAACGCCGCTGATGCGGTTGTTCGTCGTGGCCGTCATCGCGCTAATCGGCTGGATCTCGATCCGGATCGTCGACATGAGTGCGGCGCGCTATCTCCAGAACTTTCGCGATGCCGGAGGCACTGCCGCGCGAGCGTGCGATCCTGATCCCGTCGGGCGACGATGATGCCGATTTCCCGCGGCGCCCCGCGCCGCCGGAGGAAATGCGGGCGAGGGTCCATAACTGAACAGCGCGGGCCTTCTTGCTGGGCCGGAGGCTTGCTACTCGCGCGTCGCCTTCTTTGCTCATGAGGCGAGTCTCACTGCGCGCGGATGTTGGCGGCCTTCAGCACCGGCTCCCACTTCGTCGCCTCGGCATGCATATAGGCGTCAAAGTCCTTGGCGGAGGAGCCGACTGGGGTGGCGCCGATCTTGCTGAGCGTCGACAGCACGCTTGGATCCTGCAACGCCGCCTTCAGATCGGTTTCGAGCTTGGCGACGATCTCCGGCGGCATCTTCGCCGGACCGAGCACACCCCACCAGACCGAGACGTCATAGCCGGGCACGCCGGCTTCCGCGACGGTCGGAACATCCGGCAGTGCCTTGGAGCGTTCGGCCGAGGTCACCGCGAGCGCGCGCACCGGTCCGCCTTCGAGCTGGCCGATCGCTTCCGCGAGCGGATTGATGCTGAGCGGAATCTCGCCCGCGATCACCGCCGTGAGCGCCGGGGCGCCGCCCTTGTAGGGGATCGCCACGATCTTGCTGCCTGAGATGTATTTGAGCAGCTCGCCGGCGAGATGCGCCGACGTGCCGTTGCCGGACATGCCGTAGGAGAGCTTGTCCGGCTCCTTCTTCGCCGCAGCCAGCAGATCGCCAAGCGTCTTGTAGGGGCTGTCCTTGGCCACGACGATCGCGAGCGGCGAGGAGGCGACCTCAGTGATCCCAGTGAAATCCTTGAACGTGTCGTAGGGCACGCTCGGATAGATGAATTGGTTGAGCGGATGACCACTCGCTACCAGGATCAGCGTGTAGCCGTCGGGTGCGGCCTGCGTCAGTGCCTGCGAGGCGACGATGCCGCCGGCGCCGGGGCGGTTGTCGATCACCGGCTGCTGGCCCCAGGTCTTGGCCAGTGCCTGGCCCAGCGTGCGCG
>NZ_PSRT01000028.1 GCF_004212635.1 Bradyrhizobium genosp. SA-3
GTTTTACGCCCGCTGCGGCCGCGCGAAGAGCTGTTCATCGTCAGGTCGGCCTGCGGCGCCGATATCCGCACGCTCTGCGCCGGCGTCGCGCCCGGCGGCGGCCGCATCGTTCAATGCATCTCCAGCAATGCCGCCTCGCTGTCGCCGGCGTGCAAGGACGTGCTCACCCCGTTCGCAGCGAGATGAGGCGGCGCACGATCGCGCACCAAGGCGCGGGGGCAATGTTTGGCGGCGGGCGCAAGTGAATTCCCGCGCGCCTGCAACGACAAACCTTTTGCAAGGATCCGATTTCGATCACGACCAGACCGGGAGGACAACATGCGTTCATTGCTGCTCGTCGCTTCTGCGCTCCTCGCCTTCGCGGCGACCATGACCTTCGAGGCCACCGACGCCAATGCGGTAGTCTGCGCCCGCGGCGTGTATCGCGCCGGCTGCGCCGGGCCGAACGCGGCCGTCGTGGTCCGCAAGCCGGTTCCGGCCGTCCGCTGCACCAGGGTGCTGGTGAACGGGGTCTACGTGAAGCGCTGCGTCTGACGGTGCGGATGGCCAAACCGGCGCGGTTTGGCTATGCTTGCGCGAAACTGCTTCGGACACGCGCCAAACGCGCGGTCCGAGAGTGAGCTTCGGCGCGCCACGCTTTGCCGATAATTCTGCTGGCGCCGGACGCCGGAGCACATTAGTCTACCCCTAGATAGTAAGTATACTGTCAATTAGGGAGGCAGACGTTGCGGATCGCCGTGATTGGCGGGGGGCCCGGTGGGCTCTACTTCGCCTATCTCTGGAAGAAGCGTCACCCCGAGGATCAGGTCGACCTGTTCGAACAGAACCCGGCCGACGCGACCTGGGGCTTTGGCGTCGTGTTCTCGGACCAGGCCCTGGAATTCCTGCGCGCCGACGACCCCGAAACGGTCGATGCGATCGCGCCGCATATGGAGAGCTGGGAGAACATCACGCTGAACCTGCACGGCGACAGTGTCGCCATCGACGGGGTCGGCTTCTCCTCGATCGGACGGCTCGAGCTGCTCAAGTTCCTGCAGCAGCGCGCGCTTGATGCCGGCGTCACCCCGCGCTTCGACACCCAGATCCATGCAATCGACCAGCTGAACGGCCACGACCTCATCGTCGCCGCCGACGGGCTCAACTCGCTGGTGCGCCGGGCCTATGAGGGCGATTTCGGCACCTCGCTGTCCTACTCCTCCAACAAGTTCGTCTGGTACGGCACCTCGAAACGCTTCGACACGCTGTCGCAGACCTTCGTGAAGACCGACCGCGGCGCCTTCAACGCCCATCATTACCGCTACTCGCCCACCATGAGCACATTCCTGGTCGAATGCGATCACGCGACATGGCACGCCTATGGCTTCGCCTACAAGGACGTCGAGCAGTCCAAGGGCGTTTGCGAGGAGGTGTTTGCCGATACGCTTGGCGGCCATTGCCTCGTCTCCAACAAATCAGTCTGGCGCAATTTTCCCTGGGTCTGGAACGAGTACTGGTCGTTCAAGAACATGGTGCTGCTCGGCGATGCCCTGCACTCGGCACATTTCTCGATCGGCTCGGGCACGCGGCTCGCGATCGAGGACGCCATCGCGCTGGTCAAGGCGCTGGAATCGGATGCGCATTTGGCGACCGCGCTGCACCGCTACCAGGCCGCGCGCAAGCCGGTGGTGCAGAAGCTCGTCAATGCCGCCCGCACCTCGGCCTTCTGGTACGAGCATTTTGCCGAGCACATGAAACTCGATCTGATGGATTTCGCGTACAGCTACATCACCCGGTCCGGCCGCATCGACGATTCCCGGCTGCGGGCGATGTCCCCAGCCTTCATGGCGCGTTACGAAGCCGTCAAGAACGGCGGAGAAGCGGCATGAGCAACGAGATTCACGACCAGGTGCCGGCGGACAGCCCGGGCGCACGCGAGATCGGCTTTGCCGTTCCGCAAATCTATAACGCCAGCCGCGTGCTGTTCGACAATCTCGACACAGGACGCGGCGACAAGCTCGCGCTGATCGGTCCGGCGGGCAAGCGGACCTATGCCGAGCTCTGCGCGGAGGCCTGCCGCTGGGGCAACGGCCTCGCATCGCTCGGCCTCAAACGCGGCGATCGCGTGCTGTTGTTCCTCGACGACACGCCGGCCTATCCGGCCGCCTTCTTCGGCGCGGTGCGCGCCGGCTTCGTGCCGCTCCTGATCAACACGCTGACGCCGCCAGATCTCCTGCAATTCTATCTCGCCGATTCCGGCGCTGCAGTTGCGGTGGCCGATGCCGAATTCGTGGCGCGCTTCAATACGGAAGCCTGCAAGGAGACGGATCTACGCACGCTGATCGTCGTCAATGGCGAGGCGCGCGACCACGCGGCGCCTGGTGCGATCGCAGCGGCAAGCTGGCTCATGCAATTCCCAGCCGAACTCGCCGAAGCGGACACGAATCGCGACGAGATGGCGTTCTGGATGTACTCCTCCGGCTCCACCGGACGGCCCAAGGGTATCGTCCATCTCCAGCACGACATGGCCTATAGCGAGGCCGCCTTTGCCCGGAGCGTATTGAAGCTGACGCCTGACGACATCTGCTTCTCGGTACCGAAGATATTCTTCGCCTATGGCTTTGGCAATTCCGTCACCTTCCCGTTCTCGGCGGGCGCGGCAACACTGCTGTTGCCGGGCCAGCCGAAGCCTGCAGCGATCTTTTCGGCGATCACACAGCACAAGCCGACGGTCTTCTTCGGCCTGCCGACGCTCTACACGTCGCTGACCAAGGCCGAAGGTGCGGAGAAGACCGACTTCTCGTCGCTGCGCATGTCGCTCTCCGCGGCCGAGGTGCTCTCCGCCGAAGTCTTCAACGGCTGGAAGACGCTCACGGGCCTCGAGATCGTCGAGGGCCTCGGCTCGACCGAGGTGCTGCATATCTATCTCTCCAACCGGCCCGAGCAGAAAAAGCTCGGCGCCGCCGGCCTGCGCGTGCCCGGCTACGAGGTCGCGCTGCGCGACAAGGACGGCCGCGACGTCGGCGATGACGAGGAAGGCATCTTGTGGGTGCGCGGTGATTCCAACACGCCGCTCTACTGGAACCGGCCGGACAAATCCGCCGAGACCATCCGCGAGGGCGGCTGGATCTACACCGGCGACCGCTTCGCCCGCGATGCCGACGGCTTCCACTTCTTCCGCGGCCGCGCCGACGATCTCATCAAGATCTCCGGCCAGTGGGTCTATCCGCTCGAGGTCGAGCTGTGCCTCGCCGATCACCCGGATATCCGCGAATGCGCGGTGTTCGCGGCCGAACTGCCGGACCGGCGCATGACGCTGAAGGCGGTGGTGGTGATGAACAACCGGAGCGTCGACCAGAGCGAGACGACGCGCAAGCTACAGGACTATGTGAAGGGTAAGCTATTGCCCTACAAATATCCGCGCGAGGTGATCTTCATCGACGAGCTGCCGAAGACGGGCACGGGGAAGATTGACCGGCAGGCGTTGCTGCGGATGTGAGGGACGAGGATGGCGCCACACATTAGGTGTCGTCCCGGCCTAGTGCGCAATTGCGCACGGGGGCCGGGACCCATACGCCGCAGCAGTAGTTGTGGCGTCAGGTGGTCCTTTCCAATCTTCGCCAAATTAAGATTCGTGTTAATGGGTCCCGGCCCCCCGTGCGCAATTGCGCACTAGGCCGGGACGACGGCTGAATATGAGGCGCCAGCGCAGCCTCACACCGCCCTCACCCACCCTTCCCCAGATGCTCCAGCGCGTCCTCTGCGCGCAGTGGCACCCGTGACGCCTCGTTGTTGAGGTCGACGAGCTGCACCAAGAGCCCCAGCAGTGCCTTGCGCTCAGTGGGCTTGAGCGGCTCAAGCATGCGCGCCTGCGCCCGCTCCACGGCGGGGATGATCTCGCGCAGGATCGCGGCGCCGGATTTGGTCAAATAGAGCAGCTTGATCCGCTTGTCCTCGGGCGCCGGCTTGCGCTCGATATAGTCCTTGGCCTGCAGCCGTTCGATCACGCTGCCGAGCGTGGAGCGGTCGAAGGCGATCACCGCCGACAGACGCGTCGCATCGATGCCGGGATGGGTGTGGATCGCGATCAGCGCCGCATATTGCACCGGCGTCAGATCAAACGCCTTGCACTCCTCCATGAAGATCGAGACCGCGATCTGCTGCATGCGCCGGAACAGATAGCCCGGCGCGGCATAGACCGCGTCCATCGTGATCGCAGGAAGAGGCTTACTCGGCATCGGGCTGCTTCTCCGGGGCGGCATCGGCAAAGGCCGCTAGCGCCTTGGCGGCGGCTTCTGCCGTCAGCAGGCGCGGATAGGCCGACACATCGACGCCAAAGCGGCGGGCATTGGCGAGCTGCGGCACCAGACAGAGATCAGCAAGCGTCGGCGCATCGCCGAAGCAGAACGGCCCAGGCTCGTCCTTGATCAGTGTCTCGCAGGCCGACAGCCCCTCGCGGTTGACCCACGCCGCCCACTCCTGGACCTTTTCCTCGGGCAGGCCTAGCTCGCGCAGCCGCGCCAGCACCTTCAGGTTCTGCACCGGGTGGGTGTCGCAGGCGATCGCCAGCGCGAAGGCGCGCACCTTGGCGCGGCGCAGCGGATCCTTTGGCAGCAGCGGCGGATTGGGATGCATTTCGTCGAGCCATTCAATGATCGCAACCGATTGGGTCAGCACTACACCCGCATCGCTCTCCAGCGCCGGCACCAGACCTTGCGGATTGATGGCGAGATAGGCAGGCGCGCACTGCTCGCCCTTGCGCAGATGATGCGGCAAATGCTCGGCACCGAGGCCCTTCAGGTTCAGCGCGATCCGCACCCGATAGGCGGCGCTGGAGCGGAAATAGCCGTGCAGCTTCATCGAGACCTCCCTTTTAATCATTCCGGGTTCAATGCTAACGCATCGCCCCGGAATGACGACCTTGATTGTCATCCGTCACGTTGACGCTACCTAGATCGTCAGTATACTGTCAATCAACAAAACGAACGGGAGCAGCAACCATGGAAGCCGTGACCAAGACGCCGGAACGCGAGGCGTTCTACCGGAAGATCGACGGCGAAAATCTCACCGCGCTGTGGACGGTGATGAGCGATTTGATCACGCCGGAGCCGAAGAGCGCCTGCCGGCCGCATCTCTGGAAGTTCGATGTCATCCGCGACTACATGACGGAAGCCGGCAAGCTGATCACCGCAAAGGAAGCCGAGCGGCGCGTGCTGGTGCTGGAGAACCCGGGCCTGCGCGGACAGTCCAAGATCACGACGTCGCTCTATGCCGGCGTGCAGATGGTGGTGCCCGGCGACGTCGCGCCCGCCCATCGCCACAGCCAGTCCGCGCTGCGCTTCGTGCTCGAAGGCAAGGGCGCCCACACCGCCGTTGACGGCGAGCGCACCGCGATGGAGCCGGGCGACTTCATCATCACGCCGTCGATGACCTGGCACGATCATTCCAACGAAACTGACCAGCCGATGTTCTGGCTCGACGGTCTCGACATCCCGCTGGTGCAGTTCTTCGACTGCTCCTTTGCGGAAGGCTCCAAGGAAGACCAGCAGAAGATCACCAAGCCTGCCGGCGACAGCTTTGCCCGCTACGGCCACAATCTGCTGCCGGTGGACGTGAAACGGAGCTCGAAGACCTCGCCGATCTTCAGCTATCCCTATGCCTACACCCGCGAAGCCCTGGAGAAAGCCCGCGTAAGCCAGGAATGGGACGCCTGCCACGGGCTGAAGCTGAAGTTCAGCAATCCCGAGACCGGCGATTTCGCGATGCCGACCATCGGCACCTTCATCCAGCTCTTGCCGAAGGGTTTCAAGACCGCGCGTTATCGCGCGACCGATGCGACGGTGTTTTGCCCGATCGAGGGCAAGGGGCGCAGCCGGATCGGCGACACCGTTTTCGAATGGGGCCCGCGCGATCTGTTCGTGGTGCCGAGCTGGCATTGGGTTACGCACGAGGCGGACGAGGACGCCGTGCTGTTCAGCTTCTCGGACCGGCCGGTGCAGCAGAAGCTGGATCTGTTCCGGGAAGATCGCGGGAATGCGTGAGCGGCGGTGCCGGCCACCCATTCGGTGTCGTCCCGGCGAAGGCCGGGACCCATAACCACGGAATTCAGTTTGATGAAGATTCGGAGTGAATCTTCGTCGGTACAAGAGCCGCCGTTCCTTGTTAGATCACGCGGTATGGGTCCCGGCCTTCGCCGGGACGACATAATCACCGCCAGTGCAACAACCTTATCTCCAGCCAGCCGATCACCTTCCCCACCGCGAGCCCGAACACCGACAGGATCACCACGCCCGCGAGCAGCTGATCGGTCTGCATCAGATTGCCGGCCTGGAGCACGAAGGCGCCGATGCCGTATTGCGCGCCGATCATTTCGGCGCTGACGACGAGCAGCAGCGCGACCGAGGCGGTGATGCGGAAGCCGGCGAGAATCGCGGGCAGCGCGCCAGGCCAGATCACCTTGCGCACGATGGTCGCAAACGGCACGTTGAAGCTCTGCGCCATGCGGATCAGGTTGCGCGGCACCGCATCGACGCCGCTATAGACCGAGATCGCGGTCGAGAAGAACACCCCGAGCGCAATGGTCGCGATCTTCGGCTCTTCGCCGATGCCGAGCCAGAGGATCAACAGCGGCAGCAGCGCGATCTTGGGGATCGGGAACAGCGCCGAGATGAAGGTGATGCCGACGCTGCGCGCGAGCCGCGACAGGCCGATGGCGAAGCCGACGGCGACGCCGGCCGCCGTCCCGAGCAGCCAGCCGACGCCGATGCGTAGCAGCGACGCCGAAACGTGCTGCCAGAGCGCGCCTGACATCGCGAGCTCGTAGATCGCGCGCGCGATCGCCGACGGCGCCGGCAGGAACAGCGGATTGACGAGGCCGACGGTGCCGGCGGCCTGCCAGATCGCGATGACGAGCGCGAGCGCGATCCAGCCGCCGAAGCGGCTCGACGCAGGCACGAAGCCTGCGCCGCGGAAGCGGACGCGCCGGGTCGCTCGATCCTTCGAAGTCCCTTCCGCCGCCGCGCGATCAAGCATGCTGGACCTCGCGCTCGGCATCGATCGCCTCGTTACGGATCAGCGACCAGATCTGGTTCTGCAGCGCGAGCAGCTTTTCGCGCGCCGCGGTCTCGCCGCGTTCGGCGCGCGTCATCGGCACCGTCACGACTTCGCGAATACGCCCGGGCCGGCGCGACAGCACCACGATGCGGTCGGCGAGCCGCGCCGCCTCTTCGAGATTGTGCGTGACGTAGACCGCGCCCATGCCGCCATCGGCGAGCAGGCTAACGAAATCCTCCATCAACAGCTCACGCGTCTGCGAATCCAGCGCCGACAGCGGCTCATCCATCAGCAGGATCGCAGGCTTGACCGCAAGCGCGCGCGAAATGCCGACGCGCTGGCGCATGCCGCCGGAGAGCTGCTTTGGATAGGTTTTGCGAAAATCGGTCAGACCCGTGCGGCGCAGCGCATCGTCGACCAGTGCGCGGCGCCGCGTTTGCGTGTGCAGCAGCGGGAATTCGACGTTCTCCTCGACCGTCGCCCATGGCAGCAGCGCGAAATCCTGGAACACGAAGGTCAGCGGATTGAGGCTGTCCGCCGGCGGCGTCCCGCGCAGCTCGGGCGCACCGGAGGTCGGCTGCAGCAGGCCGCCCAGGATCGACAGCAGCGTGCTCTTGCCACAGCCGGAGGGACCGACGATCGCGACCACCTCGCCGGCACTGACCGTGAACGAGACGTCGTCGAGCACGGCGAGATCGCCGAAGCGGTGGGAGATGTGGTTGGCGATCAGGTCCATGTTACGGCCTCAGTGTCGTCCCGGCGAAGGCCGGGACCCATAGCCACCGAATTGAATTTGGCGAAGACAGGCAATGACCACTTTGCGCCACAACTCCCACTCGGCGTATGGGTCCCGGCCTTCGCCGGGACGACACTGAGGGCCTGGCATCAGCGACGGCCCCGCGGCATCCGGGCCGTGCATCCTTCGAGGCGCGACTTGCGGGCTTGCCGCAAGTCGCGCACCTCCAGCGACAACGGCTTCGCCGTTGCGCGGGGATGACAGGGTGAGAGTGGAGCGCCCAGCATTCAATCCGCCTTCACAAATTCCTTGGCGATGATCGCGTTCGCATCAAAGCCCTTGTCCGCAAAGCCCTGCTCCTGGAGCCATTTGATCTGGTTGTCGACGTTCTTCACGTCCAGCTTGCCGTCGGGGTCGATATAGGCGCAATTGCCGACCACCTGCTCGACCGGCAAATTGGTGTACTTGGCGATGATCTCCAAGAGCGGCTTCGTCTTGTCGTTGATTGGGGCGACGCCGTCCTTCATCGCGGCGAGGATAACGTCGTGATATTCGCGGTCGGCCTTGGCGAGCGCGCCAAGCAGCTTCGTCACCAGCGCCTTGTTGGTCAGCGTCTTGGGCGAGGCGAACACGGCGCCCAGCTGCCACGGCGTTTCGTCGCCGACCCAGCCCAAAAATTTTGCGCCGCCTTCGTCCATCAGCTTGCGTGCGGTGGAGATCGGCAGCAGCGCCGCATCGACCGTCTCGCCCTTCAGCGCAGCCGCCGCATTCGACAGCGATTGCAGCGGCACGATCTTCACGTCCGCAAGCTTGAAGCCGTATTTATCGGCGAGCAGGCCGAGCGAATAGTGAAAGCTTGATCCGACCTGCGTCACCGCCACGCGCTTGCCGGCAAGATCCTTCGGCGTCTTCAGGCCGGCGGCATAGGCGTTGTTGCTGGCGAAATAGCCGATCAGGGGATAGCCGGCCTTCTCGCGGCTCATGCCGCCGATCACCTTCAGCGTGCCCTTGCCGGCGAGATTGTAGAGACCTGCGGTGAACGCGGTGATGCCGAAATCGACGTCACCCGAGGTGGTGGCGACCGCGATCGGCTGCGCCGCATCGAAGAACTTCAGCTCGACCTCGAGGCCGGCCTCGCGAAAATAGCCCTTGTCCTGGGCGATGAAGACCGGCGCGGAGGACGACAGACGAAGCACGCCGATCTTCGCCTTCAGCGCGTCTTCGGCCGTGGCCGTGCTCATCGCCATGATCGCCAAAAGGCCCACTAGCGCGAGCCGCGCAATCCCGATCATCCCGTTTCCTCCAGTGGTTCTCTTGGTCGTTCTTGCCGTCCGCTACAGGCCCTCGGGCACCGTCTGGTCCCGCCCGATGAAGGCGCCCTGTTGTTTCAACGTTTCCTGCAATTTTTCAACGGGGATGTCACGCGGGATCCGGTTTCCGGAGAGCGCCAGCGCCGCGGCGGAACCGGCGGCCTCGCCCATCACGAAACAGGCACCGGAGACCCGGGCCGCCGACTGGCCCTCATGGGTCATGGAGGCGCAGCGGCCGGCGACCAGGAGATTGTCGACGCCTTCGGGCACCAGCATGCGATAGGGCAGCTCGTTGTAGCCGCGCGACTCCGGGATCGGCGGGAAGGTGAAGACGACGTCGCCGGACACATGGGCCTCGATCGGCCAGCCATTGACGCCGATGGAATCCTCGAACGAAGCGCAGCCGAGCACGTCCTCGCCGCTGAGCTGATAGCCACCCTTGATGCGGCGGGTCTCGCGGATGCCGAGCTGCGGCGGCAGATCGACGATGTAGGACTTTTCGAAGCCCGGCACGGTGCTACGAAGGAACTCGTAGGCGGCGAGCGCCTGCTTGCGGCCCTCGATCTCGCCGCGGGTGAGATCGTCGGGCTCGATGCCGTTGATGGCGTGGCCGTCCTCGCGCGCCACTTGGGTGAAATTCACCCGCCATTCGATGCCGGATTTTTGCGGCCGCACGATCGCGCTCTTGCGGGGGAATGTGTGGGTGCCGGCCGCGATGGCCTTTTCCATCAATTGCGGAATGGTGCGCCAGGCATCGCCCGCCTTCTCGGGATCGATGCCGTTGAGACGCAGCATCATCGAGGGGTACATCGGATGGCCGTGCTCGTCGCCGATCTCGAACGGCGCACCGGCCCACACCGCGAGATCGCCGTCGCCGGAGCAGTCGATGAAGATCTCAGATCGCACCGCCTGCCGGCCGGCCTTGGTCTCGACCATCAGCGCGTCGATGCGGCGGTCATCGCCCATCGCCACGCCGGCGCCGAGCGCATGGAAGATGATGTGCACCTTGTGGCTTGCCAGCAATTCGTCGGCCGCGATCTTGTAGGCGGCGGTGTCATAGGCCTGCGCAAAGACCTTGCCGAGGATCAGGTGCGGCGCATTGAGACCGTTGAGCCGATCGATCCGCGCCAGCAACTCGGACGCCATGCCCTGCACCAGCCGCCGGTGCTCGCCGTAGACGTTGCCGTGCAAGCCGCAGAAATTGGTGACACCCGCGGCCGTACCCATGCCGCCGAGGAAGCCGTAGCGTTCGATCAGAAGCGTCTTTCGCCTCGCGCGCGCGGCCGAGGCCGCGGCGACGATGCCGGCCGGACCGCCGCCGAGCACGACGACTTCATATTCGCCATAGAGCGGCACTTTCCGTGCCGGTTCTTCGATCGTCATGGCCCGCATGGCGCGTCGCTCCCAAATCTCTTGCTTGGGAGCGACTATGAATTAACGCGCGAGGAGCTACAATCCACCAAAATATGCGATCAGCTTTCGCGAATCGAGAAAGGTCGCCATGGACATCCTCGTGAACCTGCAAGCCTTCCTCGCCACGGCGGATACGGCGGGCTTCTCCGCCGCCGCGCGAAAGCTTGATGTCTCGACCTCGGTCGTCGCCAAGCGCGTCACGCAGCTGGAGGCGCGGATCGGCACGCCGCTGTTTCACCGTTCGACCCGGCAGTTGCGGCTCACCGAGGCCGGACAGCGCTACGTGCATCGCGCGCGCGGCGTCGTGGCTGACGCCACCGACCTGCTCTCGCGCATGGGCGAGAAGGGCCACGATCTCGTCGACCACCTCCGCATCAAGGCGCCGACCTCGCTGACTGTGGCGCGGCTCGCCGATGCCTTCAGTGCCTTTCAGACCCAGAACCCGCGGCTGAAGCTCGAGATCGTTCTGATCGATCGCCCAGTCGATCCCGTCACCGAAGGATTTGACATCGCCATCGGCGCCTTCCCGCATTCCTTCGGCGGCGTGGTCGACGAGCCGCTGTGCCCGCTGAAGCGGCTGCTCTGCGCCTCACCAGCCTATTTGAAGAAGCATGGCGCGCCAAAACATCCGCGCGATCTCGTCGAGCATCGCTGCCTCAGCTTCATGCCGACCGGCCCCGAATGGGTCTTCGACGGACCGCGTGGCCGCATCAGCATCCAGGTCAGCCCGCTGCTTTCCTCCAACGAGGGGCACGTGCTGGCGCGCAGCGCCATCGCCGGCAACGGCATCGCGCTGATGTCGCATTATCTCGTGGCCGATGCTTTGCGCGACGGCACCCTCAAGCCGGTGCTGCGCGATTTTCCGATTCCGGAATTGTGGGTGAAGGCCGCGATTCCCGAACGGCGCCGCAACGCCGCTGCGGTGCAAGCGCTGCTCACGCTGCTGAAAACGTCACTGGCGACGTCGCTGTAGGCCGTGTCTGGCCTCACAAGATGGCGGTTGCTCTCGGACAATGGACCTGAGAGAAGGGCCATCAAACACCGCTGTCATCGCCCGCCTTGTGCGCAATTGCGCACTGGAGCGGGCGATCCAGTATTCCAGAGACGTCAAACGTATACGGAGAAGCCGCGGCGTACTGGGTCGCCCGGTCAAGCCGGGCGACGACAAACACCTTGGTTCAACAAATGGATTCGACGCTCTTGAAGTACACCCTCGCCGCCCTGACTGCCCTGCTGATCTCAGCCGCTCCCGCCGCAGCCCTGGAGCAGAACTGCCGCTTCATCCAGGCCAAGGTCGATCGCGAGGCCTGTTACAAGCGCCAGGAGGACGAGCTCGCCGCCAAGCGCAAGCCCGCCGTACCGTCCGACGAGAGCAAGACGCTCGAAACGCTGCGACAGATGCGGCAGGGCGACGACGCCGTCTATCGCAGCATCAACAACATCTGCCGCGGCTGCTGACGCCCTAACTCTTGCCGCCGCCCCAATTCGCCGCCCGCTTCTCGGCGAAAGAGGCCAGCCCTTCCGCCGCCTCCGCGCTCTGGCGCTTGACCGAATGCAGCTGCACGAGGCGCTTGTAGGCGGCATCGTCCACCGCCATGCCGCCGAACGAGCTCTCCAGCGCAAGGCGCTTGGTCTCGGCCATCGCCTCCGGCCCGTTGGCGAGCAGCTGCTCGACCACCTTGGCGCCGGCGACTTCGAGATCGGCGAGCGGCACCACCTCGTGGACGAGGCCGATGCGGCGGGCGTCCTCGGCGCCGAAGCGCTCGCCGGTCAGGGCGTACCGGCGGACCTGGCGCACGCCGATGGCGTCGCAAAGCTGGGGAATGATGATCGCGGCCGTCAGGCCCCAGCGCACCTCGGTGATCGAGAACAGGGCGTTTTCGGCCGCGATGACGACATCGCAGGCCGCGATCACGCCGGTGCCGCCACCAAAGCAGCCGCCCTGCACCAGCGCGACCGTCGGAACCGGCAGCGTGTTGAGACGCTGCACGGTCTCGAAGGTCGCTCGCGACGCCGCCTCGTTCGCTTCAGTCGATTGCGGCCGCACGCCGTTGATCCATTTGAGGTCGGCGCCGGCCTGGAAATGCTTGCCATTGCCCCGGAGCACGACGACGCGCAAGTTCGGCTTGTTGCCGAGATCGTCCATGGCCGCGAGCACGCCCGCGATCAGCGCGCCGTCATAGGCGTTGTTGACCTCGGGACGGTTCAAGGTGACGGTCGCGACGCCGCGCTCATCTTCTGATGTCCACAGGACGGGGTTGGCGGGCATCGGCGATCCTCCGGTCGGTTTGTTTGCTGCGCACTATGGCCGAGGGCACGCGTCCTGATCCATATCTTTCCGGCGTGGGGCGGCCGCGTCCATCGCATGGCGGCTTGTGTCATGCTGGCACCTGATGGGACCAAGGGATCAGGACGGGACATCACATGCGCATCTGCATTTTCGGCGCGGGCGCCGTCGGCAGCCACATCGCGGTCCGGCTGGCACGCGCCGGCCATGAGGTCTCGTGCGTGATGCGGGGCGCACATCTGGAGGCCGCGCGCGCAGGCGGTCTCAAGCTGCGCGTCGGTGATTCCGAGGTCAGCGCCAAGGTGAACGCGTCAGGCGATCCGGCCCAACTCGGCCCGCAAGACGTCGTGATCTCGACGCTGAAGGCGACCGCACTTCAGGGGCTGGTCTCCAGCATCAAGCCGCTGCTCCAGGACGACACAGCGATCGTGTTCGCGCAGAACGGCATTCCCTGGTGGTACGGCATCGGCCTGCCGCCGCGGCACCCGACCCCGCCCGACATTTCCTTCCTCGATCCCGGCGGTCGGTTGCGTGCCTGCATCCCGAAGGAGCGGATCGTCGGCGGCGTCGTCTTCTCCTCCAACGAGGTGATCGCGCCCGGCGTGGTGCAGAACCTGACGCCGGACCGCAACCGCCTGCTGATCGGGGAATGCGACGACCGCAATTGCGAGCGCATCACCGAGCTGCGCGGCGTCTTCAACGATGCCCGGCTGGAATCGCCGCCGGTGGCCGAGATCCGCGAGGCGATCTGGTCAAAGTTGCTGACCAACATGTCGCTGTCGGTGCTGTGCCTGCTCACCGGCCAGACCGCGCGCGGCGTGCGCGACGACCCCGCCTTCACTGAAGTCATTCCGCGCATGCTGAACGAGGCCAATGACATCGCCCAGCATTTCATTCCCGAGGTCAAACGCGTGACCCGCAGCGGCCCCGCCCCCAACCACAAGCCGTCGCTGCTGCAGGACTACGAGCTCGGCCGCGCCATGGAGATCGATGTGCTGGTGAAAGCGCCTGCCGCTTTCGCCCGCACCGCCGGGCTGTCGACGCCGACGCTCGACCTGATTGCCGCGCTCGCGATCCAGAAGGCGCGCGACAAGGGGCTTTACTCGGCCTGAGATTCAGACGAGGCCGTCGATCCAGGCCGCGAGCGCGTCCAGCACCTCGGTGAGCGCCTCATCATTGCTGCGGCCCGACTTCTTTAGCACCGCAAACGAATGGTCGCCGGCTTCGACCTGATGCAGCGTCGCCTTCGGGCCGAGCTTCTCGACGACAGGCTTGAGATAGCTCAGATCGGCAAGCCCATCGCGGGTGCCTTGCAGGAACAGCATAGGAATAGCGATGCCGGCGAGGTGCTCGGCCCGCTCGCTCGATGGCTTCTTGTCGGCATGCAGGGGAAAGCCGAGAAAGGCGAGCCCTTTGACATCAGGCAATGGGGCCTTGGACTGCGCCTGTGATGTCATGCGCCCGCCGAACGATTTTCCGCCGGCGATGAGCGTGATGCCGGGGCAGAGCCGGGCAGCCTCCGCGACAGCCGCGCGGATGGCGGCGTGCGCAACGGCCGGCTGGTCGGGACGCCCCTTCTTCTCTTCCATGTAGGGGAAATTGAAGCGGAATGTCGCAATGCCGCGCTCCGCAAGGCCCGCCGCGACCTTCTCCATGAAGGCATGCCGCATGTCCGCACCCGCGCCATGCGCAAGGACGTAGCAGGCGCGCGCATGGGCCGGCAGCGTCAGGATTGCGGAGACCGTGCCGATGTGTTCGATGTCGAGCTTGAGCTCGGTCGTCTTGCTTGTCATGACGTCGTGGGGCCCTCACTCAACGGCGCGTGCCGCTCGCCGGCCATAGATAGTTCAGGACTTGGTCGAGCGTCATCATGATCTCGCGGCGTCCGGCCTCGTTCTTCACAGAGCCGAATTTCTCCTCGAGCGCAAGCTTGGCAAAGCCGTGAACGGTGGACCAGGCCGCCGCAGCCGCTGTCTTCGCCTCCTTCACGGTGCCGCCGGCCAGCTCGGCGACGACGATCTCGAACGCGTGACCGGCGGCCCTGCTCGCCTGCCTCAGATGCGCATCGTCTGCCACCAGGCGCTTGTTCGCAAACATCATCTGGAACCGGCCGGGATGTGTCAGCGCAAAATCGACATAAGCAAGTCCCTGGGCATGGAGCTTGTCGCGCGCACCCAGCTTGCCGGATGCCGCCTCGCGCAAGGCGCCGGCAAGCGCCTCGTAACCGCGGATCGCGACTTCGGTGAGAAGCCCCTGCGCGTTGCCGAAATGATGCGACGGGGCAGCCGGCGAAACCCCGGCGCGGCGCGCGGCTTCGCGCAGCGTGAAACCCTCGGCACCCTGCTCGGCGAGAATGGCTTCGCTCGCAGCGATCAACGCCTCCTGCAACTCACCGTGATGATAACCGGGCTCCGGCTTTGGCCGCGTCACACCGGCACCGCGCTTGGCGGAGGGGGCGTGTTTCTTCATGTAACTTGACACTGTTCAGATTGCGGCATATCTATCTTAACACTGTTTAGATGAGTGGCCCGGAGTTCGAAATGACCGAAATGCAGGATATCACCGCAAGCAGTCCCGTAAAGCGGCGTCATCTGGTCGGAGGCGCCGCGCTCGGCGTGCTCGCGGGCGCCGTCGGTGGCCTCGCCGGCGGCGTGGCGCTCGGCCAGAGCGCGACGCTGCCGCAGCAGAAGCCCAGCGGCAAGCGCCGATTCGAGGGCAAGGTCGTCATCGTCACGGGCGGCACCTCCGGCATCGGCCGCGCCGCGACGTTGATGTTCGCGGCCGAAGGCGGCCAGGTCGCCTTCTGCGGCCGCAACGCCGAGCGCGGCAAACGGGTGGAGAACGAGGTGCGCGAGGCCGGCGGCGACGCGGTCTTCATTCGCGCCGACGTCCGCAACGAGGCCGAGATCAAGGCGCTGGTCGACAAGACGATCGAACGCTACGGACGGCTCGACGTCGCCTTCAACAATGCCGGCATTTCCATCGAGCGTCCCCTTCACGAATACAGCGCGGCCGAATTCGACGACGTGATCAGCACCGACCTGCGCGGCGTATTCCTGTCGATGAAGTATGAGATCCCTCAGATGCTGGAGAAAGGCGGCGCGATCGTCGTCACGGCGTCGTCGAACGCCATTGCCACGACAGCCAAACGCTCGGCCTATTCGGCGGCCAAGCGCGGACTGGTCGGCCTGGTCCAGGCCGCGGCACTCGACTACGCAAAGCATGGCATCCGCATCAACACGCTGGTTCCCGGTACCACGGACACGCCGATGATTCGCCGGCTCGCGGGCATGGAGAATCTGCCCGATGCAGCCTGGCACGTCGGCATCGCGCAATGGGCCAAGTCCAACGTTCCGGGCTTGCAGCGCGTGGCAACGCCCGAGGAGATCGCCGCGTTCGCGCTCGTGCTGGCCTCCGACGATCATCCCTACACGACCGGCGGTCAGTTCGTCATCGACGGCGGCAAGACCGCACATGGCGGCTAGATCGGGCGCAGCCTGAAAACACAATTCGCGGCGATCTCGAATGGCGTACCAAGAGGAGCAGCCTTGCGCCCGTGCCGGCCGTTGTGGCAGGCCTGACGCGCTGGCTGTCGCAAGGCGCGACATCACCGATCGAGGTTTCCATGTCCTACCGCTCCTCCTGGATGACCGAAGAGCTCGAAATCTTCCGCGACCAGTTCCGGAAATACCTTGCCAAGGACCTGGCGCCGCACGCCGAAAAATGGCGCGAGCAGAAGATGGTCGACCGCTTCGCCTGGCGCGGGCTCGGCGAGATGGGCGCGCTGCTGGCGAGCGTGCCGGAGGCATATGGCGGGCTGGGCGCCACCTTCGCCTATGACGCCGCCGTGCTGGACGACCTCGAAAGCACGGTGCCGGAGCTGACGACCGGCGTCTCCGTGCACAGCGCCATCGTCGCGCACTACATCCTCAATTACGGCTCGGAGGAGCAGAAGAAGCGCTGGCTGCCGAAGATGGCCTCGGGCGAGATGGTCGGCGCCATCGCCATGACCGAGCCCGGCACCGGCTCGGATTTGCAGGCCGTGAAGACCACGGCGAAGAAGCAGGGCAATTCCTACGTCATCAACGGCCAGAAAACGTTCATCACCAACGGCCAGGCCGCCGATCTCGTCATCGTGGTCGCGCGCACCGGCGAGGCGGGCGCCAAGGGTATTTCGCTGATCGTGGTCGAGACTGCGGGGGCCGAAGGCTATCGGCGCGGGCGCAATCTCGACAAGATCGGCCTTCACGCCTCCGACACCTCGGAACTGTTCTTCGACAATGTGCAGGTCGCCCCGGAGAACCTGCTGGGCAATGAGGAAGGACAGGGCTTTGTGCAGCTGATGCAGCAATTGCCGCAGGAGCGCCTTGCGCTCGCGGTCGGCGCCGTCGCCGCGATGGAGCGCGCGATCAAGCTCACCACCGATTACACCAAGGAGCGGAAAGCGTTCGGCAAGCCGCTGATGGACTTCCAGAACACCGCCTTCACCCTCGCCGAGCGCAAGACCGAGGCGATGATCGCGCGCGTCTTCGTCGACTGGTGCATCGAGCGCCTGATTGCCAAAGATCTCGACACGGTCACGGCGCCGATGGCGAAATATTGGTGCTCGGAGAAGCAGGTCGAGACCGCCGACGAATGCCTCCAGCTGTTCGGTGGCTACGGCTACATGCAGGAATACCCGATCTCCCGCATCTTCATCGATTCCCGCATCCAGAAGATCTACGGCGGCACCAACGAAATCATGAAGCTGTTGATCGCAAGGTCGCTATGATCATGTCGCTGTAGCTCCATTCATCGCGTGCGCCAGTCGCGCGGCCGGCAGCCGAAGCGCTGCTTGAAACGCCGCGAGAAGTGAGAGAGGTCCGAGAAGCCCCAGTCGAACGCAATGGCACCGATCGCGCGGTCCGCCATTGCGGGATCGTTGAGATCCCTGGCGACGCCCTCCAGACGACGGTCGATGACATAATCGGTAAAACTGCAACCCGACCGTTCCATGAGCTTGTGCACATAGCGCTCGCTGATGCCAACGGCCTCGGCGATATCCGCCACCGCAAGACCAGGCTCGCGGAGCCGCTGGTGAACGGCTCGCTTCAGCGCCAATGCGGTCGCGTCGGCAAGAGTTTCGGCTTCTGCGGTGTGCACGCGGCTACGCCGCGACAGGCTCACCGCGACCAATTCGATCAGCGCCCGGAACAGCCGCACACCCTCGTCCTCAGTCATGCGCAGCGCGCCGTCGCTGAGTGTACGCGCGGTCTCGACGATGAGATGGCCGACATAGGGATCATCGGAGACGCGCGCAGCAGCGACGTCAAATGAGGCCGGCAACCGCTCGCGCAAGGCCTCTGCGGGCACCCAGAACCAGGCGACGCACAACTGCGGTCCGCGGTCGTGCAGAAGCGCAAACTGCCGATCGCTGTCGAAGATGCCGACCTGTCCGGACGAGAGACTGATCTCGCGACTCCCCTGCTGGATGCGACAACGGCCCGTCAGCTTCAGATTGAGATAGAAGCAGCTGCGGTCGGACGCCGCGATGTCGGCCGCTGATCGGCGCACCACGTGTTCGGGGAAGCTGACGCGGTTGATCGCGCCATCGCCGAGGCGGATGTGTTCGACGCTGGCAGGGAAACCAGCAGCTGCCGCCGGCTCCGGCGTCAGATTCATGAAGGCCTGGCAGATCGCCTCGCGATAATAGGCGAATTGCTCGTCCGACCGCATGCCGGCGGTATTCCAGGCTGATTGGCGCGACGGAACGGCGCGCTCGATCTGCTGCATCGGTTCACTCCGAGACCAATCCGGTTCACTCCCAGCCAAGCAACAAATCCGTTGCTGGTCCAGATTGGCCGCGCGGCGACACTGCGCCCGCCAAGACCATCTTGCGTCGATCTAACCACACCCTCGGGAGGAGCCACAACATGTCGACCTACGTTCTCGTCCATGGCGCCTGGCACACCGGTGCCGAGTTCGAGCCCGTCGCGGCACCGATCCGCGCCGCCGGCCATCAGGTCTACACGCCGACGATTAAGGGCAACCGTCCGGGCGATGCCAAGACGACAGGGCTGAAGGAAGCGATCCAGTCAATCGTCGACTATCTTGCCGAGAACGATCTGAAGGATGTCATCCTGCTCGGACATTCCTATGGCGGCATGATCATCACCGGCGTCGCCGACCTCGCGCCCGAACGCATTCGCCGCCTGGTCTATTGGAATGCCTTCGTGCCGAACAGCGGCGAATGCCTCAACGACATGGTGCCACCGCACTATATCGGGCTGTTCGACGCGATCGCGGCCGAACGCGGCGATGGCTCGGTGGTGCTGCCTTTCCCGATCTGGCGCGAGGCCTTCATCAACGATGCCGATCTGGAGACGGCGCAGCGCGCCTACGACGTCCTCAATCCGCATCCGCTCGCGACCTTCACCGACAAGATCGCGCTCAAGGCCAATCCGGCCGAGATGCCGCTGGCAAAATCCTACATCAACTGCACCGAAGACACGGCGCTGCCGCACAGCTACTCCTGGCATCCGCGCCTGTCGGAGAAGCTCGGCCTGTTCCGCCTGGTGCAGGTGCCGGGAAGCCACGAACTGTGCTTCTCCGATCCGGCGCGCCTCGCCAAAGCCATCATGGAGGCAGGACGCGACTGACCGGCGCGTCGCGATCGCGCGCTTAGCGAAAGTCCCGCTCAATTCGGATGCCACCAGCGGCCGCCGATGACGACGCCTTCAGAGACGATCTTCCTGTTACCGATCAGGTGCTCGCCAACGACGTCTTCATAATCGAACTGGCTTTGCTTGACCGAGATCAGCGTGGCGTCGCCGACGCTGCCCGGCTTGAGGCTGCCGAGCTCGGGCCGCCGCAGCGCCATCGCCGCATTCACCGTCGAGGCCGCAATCACATCCGGCAGCTCCATGCCCATGCACAGGAATTTCGACATGGTCGTGACCTGGTCGTAGGCGGGACCGTCGATGCACAGCATGTGGATGTCGGAGGAGATCGTGTCCGGATAGAAGCCGTTGGCGAGCATGGCGCGCGCGGTCTTGAACGCGAACGAGCCCTTGCCGTGGCCGATGTCGAACAGCACGCCGCGCTCGCGCGCATCCAGCACCGCCTTCTTCACCGTGCCCTGTGCGGTCGCCGGCGTGTTGGGGAAGGGGCGGAACGCATGGGTGAGCACGTCGCCGGGACGCAGGCGCGCCAGCACCTCCTCATAGCTCGGCGGCGGATGGTCGATATGCGCCATCAAGGGCATGCCGACCTCGTTGGCGACTTCCAGGGCGATGTCGAGCGGCACGACGCCCGACGTGCCCGACGAATGCAGGCCGACGCGCACCTTGATGCCGACGATGAGGTCGCGGTTGGCATCGGCCACCTTGGCGGCATCGACCGGATTCATCAGCCGCAGCTCCTCGCTCTCGCCGACCATGATCCGGTGCGAGAAGCCGAAAATGCCGGCATGGGAGACGTGCAAGTATGCAAGGATGCGGACCTGGCTCGGCTCGATCACATGCTTGCGGAAGCCGGCGAAATTGCCCGGCCCTGCACTGCCGGTGTCGATCGCCGTGGTGACGCCGGAGAGGCGGCAGAATTCCTCGGCATCGATGCCGAGCGAGGTGCCGCCCCAATAGACATGGGTGTGGAGATCGATCAGCCCCGGCGTCACGATGAGCTGCGAGACGTCACGGACCTCGGTCCCCGGGTCCGCCTTGAGCCCGCTGCCCACCGCCGCGACCTTGCCGCCGGCAAAGGCGACGTCGGTCACTGCGTCGAGCTTCTGGGACGGATCGACCACACGGCCGCCGCGCAGGATCAAGTCGAAAGGCATCGTCGTCTCCGGAATTGTGGCCAGGCTTGCAGATGGCGGCCGTGCGGCCTTAGTCGCCGTCCTGCCTATAGCAAATCTTGTAGCAAATCTTGCACCAGCCGGGCAAAGCGCGGAGACGATCGAGAACGGAGCCCGCCGCTCGCCGGTCAACCGTGCCGGCGCCACTCCTCGAAATCATCTTCGACGAATGCGGCGGCGGCCTTTGCAGCAGCATGCAGCCAATCATTGTCGCGTTTAATCAGGTCTGCGGCGATCGTGGTCGATGCGCCTGCCGTCGCGGCGTGAATGGCGCCGATGTCAAATCCCATGACGTTGAGCAGATCGAGCTCCAGGCTCATGTTCGCGTGATCCCCGAGATTGATCTTGCGGGAGTCGGGCGCAAGGCGCCGGATCACGAAGCCATTTTGGCGTTCGAGCACGAGGTGTGGATCGGGAGCTCGATACGAACCTTTTGCGAGATCGAGGAAGCGCAGCTTGCCTTTCTGATCATGCGCCCAATCCCAGGCCGATGGCACCAGCGCCTTAGCTTCCCTGACGATTTGGCCGCCGCACCAATCGGCAATGGCGAGGAATCGCGGCCGGCCCAAGCTGCCGACACCTGCCACGCGCGTCGCAAAGCGATCGAATGCGGCACCGGGCGGTAATTTCTTGCGGAGTGCTGCGGCAACAGCAGACGGTGGCTTCGCTCGCGGATATTTCTCCACCTCGTCCCAGAACTCATGGCGTTCGTCGTCGGTGCATGTCACGTAAGCGCGCATCCAGCTCGCCTGCTCATCCAGGAGCGAGGGCCGCGGTTGTTTGAGACCCTTCTTGTAACCATCAAGAATCGCCTTTGCGGCGTCACCGTTGCCGACGTGGGTCATGGCCCTCGCCTTCTTTTTCTTGGCCTTTGGCGCCAGCCGAGCGCTCGTCGCAAGGCGCACGAGATCGAAGGGATAGGCAATGCTCGCGGCCTCGTCGAAATCGTTGACGCCCCAGACGAGGCGTCCCTCCGCGTCGCGCCAAGTCCCGAAATTTTCGATATGGGTGTCCCCCACGGACGGCACGCGCGGCGCGTCCGTCAACTCCGGGCAGAGCGCTTCAATACATCTCGCCCAGCGGAAGAAGGTTGCACGAAGGAAGACGAACGGGTCGTCCTTCATCTTTTTGTGCTTTTCGTCGAGGTCGCGCTCGACGACCTTGCATTGGGAACGCAGCCAGCGCTCGAACTCTCCGTTGTCGTCCAGAAATGAACGCGGCCAGATCCCACCGCGACTATTTGACTTCTGCTTGATGACCGCCAGAACCTTCTAAAAAGAATGATGATGAGCAAGTTCGCGGAAATGATTGCGAGCTGCGTCGCTATGAACAGGCGTCCAGATATTCAATCGCAGAGCGAGCACGATAGCCCCGGCACTATTTTCCCGCTAGTCGGATGATATGGCGTTGCCATTGCCACCCGCAGGGTCACAGCAGGCGAACACGAGGGCGAAACAAAGAGATAGGGAATATGCGCGCGAGCCCACCCAGCATCTGGCGAGCAATACGTTAAGTATCTGAGATTATGGCGATCCCGGGAAGACTCGAACTTCCGACCTACGGTTTAGGAAACCGCCGCTCTATCCGGCTGAGCTACGGGACCGCGGAACCCGGAGCTTGCGGGTTCGGTCCCCTCATAGCAGAGCAGGATGCCGTTCGCCAGCCGCATCGCGGGCCAGGTTGTCGTCAAGGGAAGCGAGACGGCTGTACAATCTCGTCCCGGATCCCTTTCTGCGGAGCAGCCCACATGATCGAAAGCATCAGCGCCATCACGCTCGGCACGCATGACATGGCGCGCGCCGTGCGCTTCTACCGTTCGCTAGGGTTCGAGCTCCTCCATGGCGGCGAAGCCGCAGCATTTACCAGCTTTCGTGCCGGCACCGGCTATCTCAACCTGACGGCACAGCCAGACGACAAGCGCTGGTCCTGGTGGGGCCGCGTCATCTTCTATGTCGCCGATGTCGATGCGACCTTTGAGCAGGCGCGCGCCGCCGGATGGCAGCCGTCGACCACGCCGCGCGATGCGGAATGGGGCGAACGCTATTTCCATCTCACCGACCCCGACGGCCATGAGCTCAGCTTCGCACGCCCCCTGCGCGGGCCATGAAACGGCGATCGGCTACGCCCTGATATTGTTGTCCCTGACCACCTTGCCCCAATAGGCGACCTGCTTGTCGAAGAAGGTCTTGAAGGCAGCGCCGTCCTCGAGCAGCAACGTCATGTGCTGCGTGTCCTTGAGCTGGGCGGCGGTCGCGGGCTCGCTCAGGATCTCCTTGGACGCCGTCGCCATCGCAGCCACGATGTCGGGTGGCGTGCCTGCGGGCGCGAAGATGCCCCACCAGGCACGCGTCTCGAAATCCGGAAAGCCCGCCTCGATCGCGGTCTGCGTGTCCGGCAAGGCCGGCAGCCGCGTGCGGCCGAGCTGCAGGATCGGCCGCAGCATGTTGGTGCCGAGCTGGGCTGCGACCAGCGCCGCCGATCCCGCGATGAGATCGACATGGCCGCCGAGCACGTCGTTCATCGCCGGCCCGCCGCCACGATAGGGCACGTGCATGATCTCGACGCCGGCCTTGCTGCCGAGCACGGTCATGGCGAGATGGCCGAGCGTGCCGATGCCGACGGAGGCATATTTCACCGCACCGGGGGATGCCTTGCAGGCCGCCACCACGTCCGCGAAGCTCTTGTAAGGGCGGCCGGCGCCCGCGGCGATCACGTAAGGCGCGGTGCCCACCAGCAGGACCGGCATCAGCTCGCGCTCGACGTCGACCGGCGGCTTGTCGAGGATGGCCGGGATCACTGCGTGGGAATCGAATGTCACCAGGAACGTCGAGCCGTCCGCCGGGCTCTTGGCGACCTGCGCCGCACCGAGCGCGCCGGCGGCGCCTGACTTGTTCTCGACCACGACGATGCGGCCAAGCTTGGTTTGCAGATTGGACTGCAACAGCCGCGCCATGGCGTCGGTCGATCCGCCCGGCGGGAACGGCACCACCAGCGTGATCTTGCCGGCCTGCGCCGCTGCCGGCGCCATCGCGAGAACGGCCGGTGCGGCCAAGAGCGCGCGTCGTGTGATCGTCATGGTTCCCTCCCTTTGATCTTTGCGCCCCGCTTTTGCTCTTTGGCGCTAGAGCATGATCCGGACCCGAAGGGCCGCGTAGCGCAAAGTGTGCAGCGGTTTTCCGAAAGATCATGCTCAAGAAAATAACCTAAGCGCGAAGCGCTTAGGTCGTCCCGAAGCCCGACCCCGGTTTTCTGTATTCTGGCCGCGGCGGACTAAAGATGTCCAGCACGCGGGCGCCGTCGGGGCCGGCGCGCATGGTGTGCGGCACGTTGCCGGGCGTGCGCCAGAAATCGCCCTTCTTCACCGGGATTTCCTCATCGCCCTGGACGCGGACGGCGGAGCCGTCGAGCAGCACGCCCCATTGCTCCTCGGGATGATGGTGCAGCGTGCCCTGCGCATGCGGTGCCAGCGTCACCACCGACAGCATCGCCTGCTCGCCGGAGAAGATGCGCGTGGTCACTCCCGCCGCGAGCTCGCGAAACAATCCGTCGCTGGGATTATCAATGTTATGGAATTCGTCCTTCTGGCTCACGCCATCCTCCCCTTCGTTCTCGCCTGATCAGGATTTTCCATACGAGCCCTGGTAACGGCCTTCGCGGATCGCCTTCAGTGTCTCCTCCTCGCGCGCGACCTGGGCGCGGACGGCTTCGAGCAGCGCGGCAGCACCCGCGGCGGGAAACGACACCACGCCGTCCTCGTCGCCGACGACGATGTCGCCGGGCACAATCACGCTGCCACCGATCGTCACGGGCACGTTGATCTCACCGGGACCGTTCTTGTAGGGGCCGCGATGGATCACGGCGCGGGCGTAGCAGGGAAAGTCGTCGGCCGCGAAGGCCGCAACATCGCGGATCGCGCCGTCGATGACGTAGCCTTCGGCTTTGCGCCACTGGGCGATGTTCTTCATGATCTCGCCGACCAGGGCCCGGGTCTCGTCGCCGCCGCCGTCGACCACGATGACGTCGCCGGGACCGACCAGCTCGAGTGCGCGGTGGATGGCGAGATTGTCGCCGGGGCGCGTGCGCACGGTGAAGGCCGTCCCCACCAGCTTGCCGCCGCGATGATACCGCTTCAGCCCCACGGCACCGGGCAACCGGGCGAGATTGTCGGAAATCACCGAAGTCGGCGCGCCGCGAAAGCCTCGATGATCTCGGCCGGCGGCGGCTTCGGCACGCTGTTGGCAGCGATGGTGATGCTCATCTGGTCAGTCCTTCCGTGATGTGTCTCAGTCGGCGTGCGCCCGCGCCTTCGCCGGCAGAATCCGGAAGGCGCGCCCCTCCTTCATCCACGCCGCGCGCTCGTCGCGCAACAGCGTGCGGCGAACTTTTCCGGAATCATCGCGCGGCGGGGCGCTGACGATCTCGAAACTCTCCGGATGCTTGTAGCGGCTGAGCCTATCCTTCAGGAAATCGGCCATGCCGTCGGCGAGCGCCTGGCCGTCCGCATCAAGCTCCGGCTCGATGATGGCATGCACGCGCTGGCCCAATTCCGGATCGGGCAATCCCACCACGACGCAGGACCGCACGCCGGGGCAGGCGGAGACGGCGGCCTCGACCTCGGCCGGATAGATGTTGGCGCCGCCGCGCAGCACCATGTCGGCGAGGCGGTCGCCGAGATAGAGATAGCCTTCCGCGTCCAGCCGGCCGATATCGCCGAGCGATTCCCAGCCGTCAGCGCGGCGCTTCGACTCGGCGCCGAGATAGTGATAGGTGGCGTCCTTGCCGTCATTGTTGAGGAAATAGATCTCGCCGGTTTCGCCCGGCGCGACGTCGTTGTCGTCCTCGCCGATGATGCGAAGCTTCGCCATGTCGCCGATCTTGCCGACCGAGCCCTTGTGCGTCAGCCATTCCGTACCGGAGATGATGCAGGAGCCCTGGCGCTCGGTGCCGCCATAGAGCTCCCAGATCCTGTCAGGGCCGAGCCAGACGATCCAGTTCTCCTTCAGCCAGGGCGGCATCGGCGCCGCCATGTGGAAGACCGTCTGTAGACTCGAGAGATCGTAGGCATTGCGCACGCTCTCCGGCAGCGCCCAGATCCGGTGCATCATGGTCGGCACGAAATTGACCCATTGCACGCGCTCACGTTCGATCTGCCGCAGCGTGTCCTCGGCGTCGAACTTGACGAGGCCGGTGAGCTGGCCGCCCGTGAACAGCGCGTAATGCGACACGATGAACGGCGCATTGTGATAGAGCGGACCGGGATTGAGCAACGAGACCCCGAAGGGGATGTTGAGCGGCGGCGCAGCGACCGTGTCGGTCACCGCCGGATGATGGTCGAGGATCACCTTCGGACGGCCGGTCGAGCCGCCTGAGGTCATGGCCTTCCAGTAGCGCGCCACCGGCGGATTGAGTGGCTCGTCCGAAAAACCTTGCGGCACGAAATCCGCGGGCAGGCGGTTCGGCGCGTTCCAATCGGCCTCGCCGCCGACCACGAGCGCCGGCTTGAGGATGTCGAGCACCGCGGCGACTTCGCCGCGCGGCAGCCGCCACGACAGCGAGGTCGGCGTCGCCCCGCACTTCCACACCGCAAAGGAAGTCTCGAAGAACGCGTTGCCGTTGGGCAAACCGATCGCGACGAAATCGCCGGGCTTGACGCCCCTGGCCATGAACGCCCGCGCGCGCCGGTTGGCGCCGCGCTCGAGCTCGTCCCATGTCAGCGTATTCTGCCCATGACGGACGGCGATCGTGCCGTGCGGTTTGCGTTCAGCGTACCAGCGCGGCACGTCGGACAGGGGCAGCAGCATCAGGCGTTTCCACTTCGTCTTCTTGGCGCCGCCTCACGATGAGGCGCTCACGGTGCGAAGTGTAACAGCCGGAGACGAGCCTTCAAGCCGCAAGCCTTCAAGACATGCGCATCAGCGCTCCGCGCCGCAGCCCGGACTATCGAACAGCGCCGCGAGCCCGCATGTCGAGGTCAGCATCTTGTCGGCGTCGTGGCCGACGCCCGCGACGTCCCAAACCCGGTGATTGGGCGTACCGTGGTTGCGCTTGGCCATCGCCTCCGCATAGGCGTGACCGCGGGCGTAGCGCGTGGCGCCTTGCGCCTTCGCCATGCAGCTCTTGTCGAGCGCGGGATGCTCCGGATTGGTGTCGAGGGTGCCGAGCAGATAGATCACCTCGCGCTCGACATAGCGCTGTTCGAGCGCAGCCGGCGTGACGTTCGCAAGATAGGGCGGCCGCTCGCCCATGCCGTATTTCCAATTGTTGTAGTCCGGGCAGGAAGCGGTGATGGCGGGCACCGGCCGCTCGGCGCTGAAATAGGCATAGGACGACGGGTTGGCGACGACGTAGCGGACATCGATGTGTTGGCGCGATAGCGCCGCCTCGCCCTTGCCGGCGATGGCATAGCGCTGCGCGACCTGGCCGCCGCCGGAATGGCCGGCGATCACGACCTGCTTCAGGTTCGGAAAGATGCGCCGGTCCGAGAGTTTTGCCAGGATCGCATCGAGCGCCTCGAACGAGGAGACCGGATTGGGCGCCAGCGCGGCGTCGCCGCCCTGCCATCCCTCCAACGACCAGCGCAGCATATCTGCCGGCAGCTTGTGGGCCTCGACATCGATCTCCGCCAAGAACTGCGGCACGATCATGAGTGCGCGCTTGCCGTCGTCGCCCGCTGCCACCTGCGCGGTGTGGGCTGAGGGATAATATTCGTCGGCATTGCGCAGCCGTCCATGCAGCACGATGATCGCGCGCGAGATCGCCGGCAGCGGCATCGACCAGTCGCTGGAGAGGTAGAGCGGCAGAATGCCCTGGCCGCCGACCGCGAGCCGCGCATCGGCAATCGCCCTCACCGGCTTGCGGTTGGGCGCCGCTTCGTCCGCCGCGAAGGCATGGCCGCAAATCAGCACCAGCGCGATTGCGACGAGACCGGCCAGCGCTCGCATGACGGACATTCCCCTTCGAATTCAAATCGATAAAAGTCTAAGCACATCGTCTGCGCGCGGCTGTGACTCGCGCGCCACGTCAAGCAAAAAATGTCAGCAGCCCAGCCATGAAATTCCCGGGTTCCATGGGTGACAAGCCGGCGATAAAGAGGCAAAAATCCGACTCGACTCAGGGCGGGTTGAGTTTTGCAAGGAATGCTCTCGTAGAATGTCGGTCGTAGTTGCATCGCGTCGTGCGGCGCTTCTCGTTGCCGCAGCAGGATTTTTTCTGCTGACCTTGCCGCATGCCCAGGCGCAATGGTGGAAGCGCGCGCCCGTCGACTTCGAGGAATGCGCCGACGCCGCCGAAAAATCCCCAACCAAGGCTGAGAAGACCGCGGCGCTTGCCGACTGCAACGCCAAATTCGCCGGCCGCCGCAAGGCTGGCGGCGGCTATTCCTATTACGACTTCCTCCAGGATCGCACCTTCGACATCGCCGGGCCGAATCCGACCCCGGAAGAGCAGAAGAAGATCGACGCAGCCTACACCGCCTATCTCGCCAACCAGCGCCGCATTAATGAAGCCGCCCAAGCCACCGCGCGTCAGCAGCGCGAGCAGCAGGAACAACAGGTACAGCAGTTCCAGCAGGTCGCACTGCGAACCGAGGTCGAACGCGTGCCCGTTCCGGTCGAGCGGCCGAAAGTGCAGCAGAATGTCGGCCAGCGAAAGGGCGCGCCCTGCACCAAAGGCTCCTTCTCCTGCGAATGGCCGCGGTTGTCGGAAAGCTTGAACGATTTGAAGAAGTTGTTCAGTCCAACGCCGACCAAGCCGGCGAAGAAGGGCTAGCCACCGCAAACTCTGCTGTCGTCCCGGATCTGCGCGCGCTTTGGGCGCGCTTGTCCGGGACGACAGCGGAGGGTGTTGCGCCGAGGTTGGCTTCAATTCGCGCGCTTCTTCTTGGTGCGCCTTGGTTTGATCGTCGGCGCATTTGCCGGCGCTGCCGTTGGCGAAGCACTCAATGCCTTGCGGCTCTCCTGCAATCGCGCGTCATAGCCCGGAGAGTTCACGACCGTCGGCGGCCTTGCATAAGCGAGCGTCGATGCGCCGCAGAGTGCGGCCAGCGCGATCCCAATCGTCAAACAACGCTTCATCGCGCTCCTCCTTCACTCACGCTAACCTGCGAATCTGCTGCGGCGTCAGCCGAGGCGGGCCATTGCCGGCAACTTCGGCTTCCTTGATCAGCGCAACAATGCGGCGCATCAGCGGCACATCCACATTGTTTTGCTCGGCCAGCGCGATGACCGCACCCTGGAGATAGTCGATCTCGGTCTTGCGCCCGTGCTTCAGGTCCTGCCACATCGAGGAGCGCGCTTCGGGATCGATCTTCATCGTGCGTCCCAGGATTGCGTTGAAGATCACGTCGGGCAGCCGCAGCAAGGCCGGCGTCCATCCCATTGGGATCGGTGTTGCCGAGACCGGCGCGATGCCGGCGGCCTTCAGCGCGGCCAGGCCCTCCGCCATCTGGTCCGCGAACAGCCTTCGCCAGTCGCGGTTCGCCAGTTGCGCGGCGAGCGGCATGTCGGACAGCGCGCTGAGCGCATTGTTCAGATTGATGATCAGCTTGCCCCATTGCACGCCGGTGATGTCGCGGCTCGCGCGTACCGTGAGGCCGGCCACCGACAGCGCGAGAGCTGTGTTCGCATCGTCCTCACCAACATGAATGTCGCCGGAGGTCGAGCGGTGGAAACGGCCCTCACCCATCGCGATCACGTTGAACGGCACCATGCCAGCGAGCACGCGCCGATCGCCGAGATGCTCGCGCAGCACTGTTACATTGCCAATGCCGTTCTGAAGCGAGACGATAACGGCGTCTTGCGGCGCATGCTGCGCGATCTGCTCCGCGACATCGGCGGTGTCGGCGCTCTTCACCGTCACCAGCACGATGCCGGCGCTGTGGAAGATCGAAGGATCCTCCGACAACGCGAGCTGGCCAGCACCGAGCTTGTTCTCGGAGCCGTCGAAATCGGTCAGCCGCAGGCCGAACCGCTCGATCTCGGTCTTCACCCGCGGCCGCACCAGCAGCGCGACGCGGCGGCCCGCGGCCGCCAGCATGCCGCCGACGAAACAGCCGATGGCGCCTGCGCCGGCCACCACGATCGGTCGATCCGTAACCACTGATCTCGCTCCCTGAATGACCGGCCTTCGATAGCAGAGGCGAGACCGGCTGCCCATCGCGTCGCAGCCGCCTTGTAACCGTCATGACCGCCCCATATGTTTTCGCCCCGGGGGAGCCTGTCAGCGGCGAGCGCTCGCCGAACGAGACGCCAAAGGAGAGCACCATGGGTCTACTCGACGTCCTCAACGGCATGCAGAACGGCCCGCGCGGCCCCAGCGCGCCCAGCTCAGAGAAATCCTCCGGCGGAATGTCGCCGATGACCATGGCGCTGCTCGGCCTGCTCGCCTGGAAGGCGTTCAAGCACATCACCGCAAACCAATCCGGCACGGCGCCGCAACCGTCGCCGACGCCTGCACCGCCGCCGGTCAACGCCGGCGCGGGCGGTGGCCTCAGCGATTTGCTCAAGGGCGGGCTCGGCGGCCTACTCGCGGGCGGCGCGGCCGGTACCGTGCTCAGCGGCGGGCTCGGCGATCTCCTCAACCAGCTCCAGCAGAGCGGACACGGCGACACCGCAAATTCCTGGGTCGGCAAGGGCCAGAACAAGCCGATCGCGCCGGGCGATCTCGCCAGCGCGCTCGGCGCCGACCAGATCGACAGCCTGTCCGCCCAAAGCGGCCTGTCACGCGAGGAGCTGCTGTCCGGGCTTAGCCAGTATCTGCCGCAGGTGATCGACCATTTGACGCCAGACGGGAGGCTGCCGACCGAGAACGAGCTCTCGGGTCGCATCTGATATCGTCAAAGGGAGGGGAGCACTGTCATGAGCATGGGCGGCCTGTTGTGGATCATCCTCGTCGGCTTCGTCGCCGGCCTCATCGCGCGCTGGCTCGCGCCGGGGCCGAACAATCCGAGCGGCTTCATCCTCACCACCATTCTCGGCATCGCCGGCGCGTTTCTGGCGACCTTCGTCGGCCAGGCCATCGGCCATTACAGCCCCGACCAGGGCGCCGGCTTCATCATGGCCACGGTCGGCGCAGTGGTGGTGCTGTTCATCTGGCACCGCCTGGTCGCGAGCGGCGTGATCAAGGGGTGAGATTTCACCCCGTCGTCGTCCCGGACAAGCGCGCCTCAAGCGCGCGCCGATCCGGGACCCATAACCACAGGGAGTGGTTTGGCTAAGATTGACAACTCCGAGTCTCCGCCAAACTCCTCTCGGTGGTTATGGGTCCCGGCCCCCGTGCGCAATTGCGCACTAGGCCGGGACGACAGCGGTGTTTGCCGCGCTCGACGAACGCAATCACGTAATCAAATGCATCCCCGCATCCATGCGCACGACCTCGCCGGTCATGTTGCTGGAGGCCGGCATCGCCAGGAAACAGACGAGCTGCGCGATGTCTTCCGCGCTCGAGGCGACCTTGAGCGGCACCTTCGCGACCACGCTGTCGCGCACCTGCTTAGCCCCGGCCTCGCCGCGGCCCTTGGTGAACCAGGGCGTGTCGATATAGCCGGGGCACACCGTGTTGACGCGGATCAGCGGCGCCAGTGCACGCGACAGCGACAGCGTCATGGTGTTGAGCGCGCCCTTGCTGGCGGCATAGGCGATTGACGAGCCGACGCCGCTGATGCCGGCGACCGATGACACGTTGACCACAGCCGACGGCCGGCCCGAGGCCTTCGCGCCAGCCTCGAGCAGGCTGCGTGCCGCGCGCACCATCTGGAATGGGCCGATGGTGTTGACGCCGTAGAGGCGCTGGAAATCTTCCGCCGATAAGCCGTCGAGATCGGCATGGGCGACGTGCTTGGTGGTGCCGGCATTGTTGACGAGCACGTCGAGCCGGCCCCACCCGGCCGCCGCCGCGACGATCTTGCGGCAATCGCCATCCTTCGAGACGTCGCCCTGCGCGACCAGGACTTCCGCGGCGCCGGCCTTGCGGCAGAGCTCAGCCGTGGCCTCGGCTTCCTTCTGGCTCGAGGAATAGTTGATGACGAGCCGGGCCCCGTTCCGCGCGAGAATTTCCGCGGTTGCGGCACCAAGGCCGGATGCCGACCCCGTCACGATTGCGCACAAACTGTCCTTGGCCATCCTGGTTTCCTTCCCCTGTCTCTGACGTCGGCGCCTTGTTTAGCGAGTTTGCCGCGCCCTGCAAATCGAGCAAACTCCGCTAAGCGGAATTAGCCTCCTATTGGTCCTTGCGCCCATGCCCACGCCGCAGGTTGACCTGCGATCAACGCTTGTCAGGGCCATGGCTTTTTCCGATCATCGGGCGCAAGAAGAACCCGCGCGCCGGCCCACCTGGGCGGACGCGCCAATGGCAAAACACGGGGAACGCTGTGGCGGAGAGTGACAACATCGTCGTCGAGACCGCGGAAAAAATCTTCGCCGATCTCGCCGATCCGCAAACCATCAACAACGACAAGAAGAATTCTTGGCAAGCGCCGCTGTGGCAGGCGCTGAGCGAGGCCGGCCTGCCGCTATCGTGGGTGCCTGACGACCTCGGCGGCTCCGGCGCCAGCCTTGCCGACGGTTTTGCGCTTCTGAACGCTGCGGGCCGCTTTGCGGTCGCCGTCCCCCTGGCCGAGACCATGCTAGCCGGCTGGCTGCTGGCGCAGGCCAAGATCGCATCGCCCGAGGGCGAGATGACGGTGCTGCCGGCCTCGCCAAGGGATCGCATCACGCTCGGTGCCGACGGCGCGCTCTCCGGCCGCGCGCGCGGGGTGCCCTTTGCCAAAGCGGCGAAGCATTTTGCGGTGCTGGCGCATGGCAAGGACGGCGTCTCGATCGCGCTGGTCGATGCCGGCAAGGGCCGGATCGAGTCCGGCCTCAACGTCGGCTACGACCACAGCGACACCGTGACGCTCGACAAGGTTCAGCCCGTCACCCTCAAACCCGCGCCGAAAGGTTTTGATCAGACCATTCTGATGCTGATGGGCGGCGTCGCGCGCAGCCTCCAGATCGCCGGCGCGCTGGAATCGATGCTCGATATCTCCGTCCGCTATTCCAACGAGCGCGTCGCCTTCGAGAAAAAGATCTCGAAATTCCAGGCGGTGCAGCACAATCTCGCACGCCTCGCCGGTGAATCCGCCGCAGCGCTTGCGGCCGCGACCTCGGCAGCCGATGCCATCGCGAGCGCAAAATCGTTCGACGACGAGGTCTATCTCGAAGCCGCCTCCGCAAAGATCCGTTGCGCGGAAGCTGCGGAGAAAGGCGGCGGCATCGCCCACCAGGTTCACGGCGCAATCGGCTTCACCATGGAGCACATCCTGCACCGCTATTCGCTGCGGGCGCTGGCCTGGCGCGACGATTTCGGTTCGGAAAGCCACTGGGCCGTCGAGCTCGGCAAGCTCGTGGCAAACCGCGGCGCCGATGAATTGTGGCCGCTCGTGGCTTCGCGCTGATCAGGGAACGACCACAATGACCGCTGCCCTCCGTTTCGATCCGATCCGCCTGCCCGAAAAATGCGAGCAATTGCGCAAGGAAGTGCGCGCTTTCCTCGCCGAGGAAATTGCCGCCGGCACTTTCGATCCGCACAAGCCCAACCGCGAAGACACCGACGCGCCGGAATTCTCCCGCCGGGTCGGCGCCAAGGGCTGGCTCGGCATGACCTGGCCCAAAAAATACGGCGGCCAGGAGCGCTCTTTCCTCGAACGTTACGTGGTGACCGAGGAGATGCGCGTCGCCAATGCGCCGACGCGGCGCTTCTTCGTCGCCGACCGCCAGAGCGGGCCGGTGCTGCTGAAATACGCGCCCGAGCACATCAAGATGGAGATCCTGCCGCGCATCTGCCGCGGCGAGATCTGTTTCGCCATCGGCATGAGCGAGCCGAACTCGGGCTCCGACCTGTTCGCGGCGAAAACGCGCGCGACCAAGACCGACGGCGGCTATCTCATCAACGGCACCAAGATCTGGACCTCGTCGGCGCATATCGCCGACTACATGATCGCAATCTTCCGGACCTCGCCGCCGACCAAGGAAAACCGCCGCCACGGCCTGACCCAGTTCCTGGTCAAGATGAAGCAGCCCGGCATCCAGGTGAACCCGATCGGGCAGATCACCGGCCAGTACGAGTTCAACGAGGTCGTCTTCACCGATCACTTCATTCCCGACGATCATGTGCTCGGCGAGGTCGATGGCGCCTGGAAGCAGGCGACATCAGAGCTTGCCTATGAGCGTTCGGGCCCCGAACGCTTCCTCGAAACCTATTACGTGCTGACCGAGCTGGTGCGCGCGATCGGTCCCAACCCGGACACGCGCAGTGCCGAGGGCATCGGGCGCCTCGTCGCGCAGCTCCACACCATGCGGCGCATGTCGGTCTCGGTCGCCGGCATGCTGCAGGCCGGCAAGGAGCCGGTGGTGGAAGCGTCGATCGTCAAGGACATCGGCACGGTCTGGGAGCAGCAGCTGCCGCACCGGGTGCGCGATCTCGCCGCCTTCGTCGAGGAGACCGCGACCAACCGCGAGACGCTGGAGCGGCAGCTCGACTTCGCCATCAAGACCGCACCCAAACTCACCATCCAGGGCGGCACCACCGAGGTGCTGCGCGGCATCATCGCCCGCGGGCTTGGTTTGCGCTGATTCTGATGAGAACGAACTTCCGGCCACACGCTCCGTCCACCTCTCCCATAGGGAGAGGTCGATTTGCGCCAGCAAATCGGGTGAGGGGTTACGCCCTCACTAGGGACCGCAGCTCCTCACCCGGCGCTACGCGCCGACCTCTCCCTCTGGGCGAGGTGATTCTTCGCTACTGACAGATCGAGATACAGGAGGCCATATGACCACCTATAAAGATATCGGCGTCGAGAAGGTCGGCCACGTCGGCACCATCGAGATCCGCAGGCCGCCGCTCAACTTCTTCGATATTTCGCTGATCAATCAGATCGCAGATGCGCTCGACGAGTTCGATCGCGACATCGAGATCCGCGCCTCCGTTCTCTCGGCACAGGGCAAGGCGTTCTGCGCCGGCGCCAATTTCCAGGATCCGGCGCGGCAGGCGCAGGAGGCGCGCGAGGCCGAGAAGAAGGGCGATCCGGCCGACAGTCTCGGGCCGATCAACTATCTCTACATTCAGGCCGTGCGCATCTTCCGCGCCAAGAAGCCGATCGTCGCCGCCGTGCAGGGCGCCGCCATCGGCGGCGGCCTCGGTCTTGCGGTATCGGCCGACTTCCGCGTCACCTGCCCCGAAGCCCGCTTCTCCGCGAACTTCACAAAGCTCGGCTTCCATCCCGGCTTCGGCCTGACCGTGACGCTGCCCGAGCTGATCGGCAAGAACAACGCCGAGCTGATGTTCTATACCAGCCGCCGCGTCACCGGCGAAGAAGCGGTGAAGTGGGGCCTCGCCAACGAGCTGGTGCCGCAGGACCAGGTGAAATCAGCCGCGATGAAGCTCGCCGGCGAGATCGCCGAATGCTCCCCGCTCGGCCTGCTCTCCACCCGCGCCACGATGCGCGCCGGCCTCGCCGACCGCGTCATGGCCGCGACCAATCACGAGCTCGCCGAGCAGACGCGGCTCCGCGCGACGGAAGACTTCAAGGAGGGCGTGAAGGCGACGGAGGAGCGGCGCGTGGCGAATTTTAAAGGAAGGTGATTGCTGCAACGTTTCGCCGTATCGGTCTGACGTCGCCATAACCTCCCATGTCGTCCCGGCGAAGGCCGGGACCCATAACCCCAGGGAGAAGTGTGGCACGACGCTGGTAACCACGAGTCTTCGCCAAACCCGATCCTGTGGTTATGGGTCCCGGCCTTCGCCGGGACGACAGCTGTGCATTGGGCGGCTATATCCTTCTCACCACCAGCGCGTCGACGATCGTCACGCCCTGCCCCTCCGGGTGCACCAGCACCGGGTTGAGCTCGATCTCCGCGATCTCCTGTGCATGCCGTGCGGCGAGCACTGAGACATCTGCGATCAATTGCGCCAGCGCTGTGACATCCGCTTTCGCCGCCCCACGAAATCCGTTCAGCAGCGGCGCCGCCTTCAATCCCGCCAGCATCGCGCCCGCCTCCTCCGCACCGACAGGCGCCGGGCGATAGATGACGTCGCGGAACAGTTCAGTGGTGACGCCGCCGAGCCCGACCATCACCATCGGCCCAAACGTCTGGTCCGTCATCGTTCCCACGATGATCTCGACGCCGCGCTTCGCCATCGGGCCAACCAGCACACCCTGGATCGCCGCGTCCGGCCGCTGCGTGCGCGCATTGTCCAGCAGCGCTTCGAACGCCAGGAAGACTTCGCCCTTGGTGGTGATGTTGACGCGCACGCCGCCGACCTCGCTCTTGTGCGCGATGTCGGGCGACTGGATCTTCATCACCAGCGGAAAGCCCACGCGGGCGACCGCTTCATCCAGCCCGGCCTTGTCCGTCACCAGCACTTCGTTCGGCAGCGCGATGCCGGCGGTGCGGAGCAATGCCTTGCTGTCGGCCTCGGACAATGCTTGCGACTTCAAATGCGCAGAGAGATCGCGCACCGGCAACCGCGTCTCATCCGCGGGGTTTCGGCAGCTTGAATTTCGCGTAGTCGACGAGCCGCCGCATCGCGACGCCGACATGAGTCAAACCCGAGAGGACCACGACAGCGGATTGCGCGAGCTCCCGCCGCGCGAACTCGGAGGGGACCGTGTAGGAGTAGAACGCGACCGGCTTCTTCTGCGCCGCCAGCGCCGGCGTCAGCTCGGCCTCGTCGAACGGCTTGCGCACCTCGCTCGACAGTGACAGCACCACCAGCACCGCATCGACCTCGTCGGAGGCGGTGAGCAGATCGATGCTCTTTTGCAATCCGCCGGAGGTCACGCCTTGCGCGGTGACGTCGATCGGGTTGCGCGCGGTGCCGTAGGACGGCATCAGCGTTCGGATCCCCGCCTGGATCGTTTCGGAGAGCTCCGGCACCTGCAAGCCTTGCAGTGCCACGGCATCAGCACCCCAGATGCCGGCGCCGCCGGAGACGGTGACGACGGCGACGCGATCGCCCTTCGGCAGCGGATTGCTGGCGAGCAGCGCCGCGATCGTCAACGCCTCGTCGAGATCGTTGGAGACGATGAAGCCGTATTTCGCGAACACCGCGTCATAGGCCGTCGACCAGCCGGCCATGCTCGCCGTGTGCGAGGTCGCCGCGCGCTGGCCTGCGCCGGAGCGGCCGACTTTTGTCACGATGATGGGCTTCCTCGTCTCGGCGGCGCGCCGCGCGGCGGTCAGAAACTTGTCGACGTCGCGGATGCCTTCGATGAACAGCAGTATCACGTCGGTCGAGGTGTCCTGCACCAGATAGTCCAGGAACTCGCCGGCACCGAGATCGGATTCGTTGCCGGCGCTGACGACGTAGCTCACGGCGATGCCGATCGCCCGCGCGCGATGGTAATAGGCAAAGCCGATGCCGCCGCTTTGCGCGACGATGCCGATCCGCTTTTGCGTCGCGACCAGCGGCACCACACCCGGCTTGACGTCCACCGCGGGACTGAAGGTGGCCGCCACGCGCTGCACCTGGCTGAAGAAGCCCTCGGCGTTGGGGCCGGAGATCCGCATGCTGGTGCGCCTCGCCAGCGCCGAGATCGCCTCCTGCATCGCGGCGCTGTCGCCGCCCTCCTCGGCAAAGCCGGAAGAGATGATCACGGCGTTCTTGACGCCGGCGACGGCGCATTGCTCGAGCGCAGGCAGCACCGCGCGCGCCGGAATGACGATGACGGCGAGATCGATCGGCGCGCCGATCTCGGCGATCGATGTGTAGCAGGCGAGCCCGTCGATATCGGCATAGTTCGGGTTCACCGGATAGATCTTGCCGGGATAATCGTTCTTGCGCAGCATCGACAGCAACCGCCCCGGAATCTTCTCGTGATCGCGCGAGGCCCCGATCAGCGCGATGCTGGCGGGCGCGAAGAAGCTGTCGAGCGGATGCGGCATGTGCAGATTCCAGTTGTTGATCTGGTGCTATCCCCGTCATGGCCGGGCTTGTCCCGGCTATCCACGTCTTGCTTCTCAACGATCGTCAAGAACGTGGATGCCCGGGACAAGCCCGGGCATGACGACACAACGAGAAATGTCGCAAGTGGTCAAGCAACGAGCCGGAACGTTACCCCACCTAACAAGAACTCGCTGCCGGCAACCGCATGCCCCTTCTCTCGCGCGGCATGCAGCACACGTGCCGCATCCGTCACCCGAAACTCCAGCGCGCTCATGATCTCGCTGGCGCCCCTCACGAAGCGGAAGGTTGCGTTGGGCAGCTTCAGTTCGGCATCGGCGCTTGGCGCAACACCGATGATTCTGCCCCAGTGCTCCGCCAGCCCGACCGGATCCGGGCTCTGCATCTCCACGGCCCTCAGTGCCTGCGTCACATCCTTGCGGATGAATTTTTGCCAATCGGGTCCCGCCGGCGGATAGGCGCCCAGAATGTCGTCGCTGCCGTCGGTGTGGTTGAACTCGATGAAGGCGGCGCGGCAGTCGCGGGGGTGGAGCTGCACACCGTGATACGGTGCATGGTCGATGACGTTGGCCGTGCGCACGCCAAGCGCGTTGGCGTTGCGGCCGCGCTCGTCCGGATCGTCGCAGCAGAAGATCGCCATGTAGCCGCCGCGACCGCCGGTCTTCTCGATGAAGCGGCCGGCCGTGGTGCCGTCCTTGAAGGGCGCCACGACCTCCAGCAGGATCGTGTCGACCGGGAGCAGCGCGTTCTCCAGACCGTATTTCGCGACATTGCCGTCGCGATAGCACACGGTGAGCCCCATGATCCTGGCGATATCCGTGATGACAGGCTCAAGCTGCGGCGCAACCAGGCAGATCTGACGCAGCCGGATATAGGGCGCCATCGTCATGCACCCTTGAAGGTCGGCTTGCGCTTCTCGACAAAGGCCTTGGCGGCCTCCTTGTGGTCCTCGGTGTCGCCGCAACGGGTGTGATGGATCGCCTCGCCGTCGAAGCAATCCTCCAGCGCCAAATGCTCGGCATTGTTGATGTTGCGCTTGATGAAGCCGAGCGCGATCGATGGCCCCTGCGCCAGCGACAGCGCGAGCTCGTGGGCGGCGGCGTCGATCTCGGCGTCGGGCACGACCTTGGTCACCATGCCGATCGCATGCGCCTCCTTCGCGGTGAGGACCGGCGACATCAGATAGAGCTCGCGCGCCCGCGCGCTGCCGAGCAGCTGCGTCAGGAAATAGGTCCCGCCGTAGTCGCCTGAGAAGCCGACCTTGGCGAAGGCCGTCGTGATCTTGCAGGACTCGCTGGCGATGCGCAGGTCGCAGGACAACGCCATCGACAGACCGGCGCCGGCCGCCGCACCGTCGAGCTGCGCCACGACGGGCTTTGGCATCTGGTGCAGGATGCGCGAGACCTCCATGCCGCGGCGCAGGTTTGCGAGTTTCTGCTCGAAAGGCAGCGGCGTCCGACCCTCCGCCATCGACTTGACGTCGCCGCCGACACAGAAGCTGCCGCCCGCGCCCTTGAACAGCACAGCGCGCACCTCCGGATCGTCAGCCGCGCGCCGCGCTGCCTCGACCAGCCCGCGCACCATGTCGGGGTTGAGCGCATTCTTGCGCTCGGGCCGGTTCATGGTGATGGTGAGCAGCCCGCCTTCGAGCTTCTGCAGGACCATGTCGTTGCTCATGGGGTGTCTCCCTTGTTGTTGTTTTGCTCGGTCTATCGTCACTCTTGTCATTGCGAGGAGCTCTTGCGAAGAAGCAATTCAGACTGACTCTGCGGAAACATCTCTGGATTGCTTCGCTTCGCTCGCAATGACGATCTTTATTTCTTCACCAGCGCGCAGCGCGACTGCTCGAGCGACTGGAACGCCTCATTGCCGGGCACGGTGGCGAGCAGCTTGTAATCGTCCCAGCGGCCCTTGGACTCCGACGGCTTCTTCACCTCGAACAGGTACATGTCGTGGATCATGCGGCCGTCCTCGCGGATCTTGCCGTTATGAGCGAAGAAGTCGTTGATCGGCGTCTCCTTCATCACCTTCATCACCGGAGCAGTGTCGGTCGTGCCGGCCGCCTTCACCGCCTTCAGATAATGCGTCACGGAGGAATAGACCCCGGCCTGTGCCGAGGTCGGCGGTCGCTTCACGCGCTCCTGGAAGCGCTTGGAGAAGGCGCGCGTCTCGTCGTTCATGTCCCAGTAGAACGCTTCGGCCAGCAACAGGCCCTGCGCGGTCTCGAGACCGATCGAGTCGATATCGGTGACGAAGGCGAGCAGCGGCGAGACCTTCTGGCCGCCCTTCATGATGCCGAACTCCGCCGACTGCTTGATGGCGTTGACGGTGTCGCCGCCGGCATTGGCAAGACCAATCACCTTGGCCTTCGAGGCCTGCGCCTGGAGCAGGAACGACGAGAAATCCGAGGTGTTGAGCGGATGACGCACGTTGCCGAGCACCTTGCCACCGGTCTTGGTGACGACGTTGCTGGTGTCCTTCTCTAGGTCCTGGCCGAAGGCATAATCGGCGGTGAGGAAGAACCAGGTGTCGAGGCCCGACTTCACGGCGGCAAGGCCGGTCACGTTGGCCTGGGCGAACGTGTCGAACACGTAGTGCACGGTATAGGGCCCGCAGGCTTCGTTGCTGAGGCGGATCGAGCCGGGGCCGTTGAAGATGATGATCTTGTTGCGCGCCTTCGCAATCTCGCCGGCAGCGAGCGCGGTCGCGGACGCCGCGACGTCGTAGATCATCTCGACGCCCTGGTTGTCGAGCATGTCGCGGGCGATGTTGGCGGAGAGATCGGCCTTGTTGAGATGGTCGGCCGCCAGCACCTGGATCTTGCGGCCCAGCACCTCGCCGCCAAAGTCCTCGACAGCCATCTTGGCCGCGGTCTCGCTGCCGGGGCCGGTGATGTCGGCATAGAGGCTCGACATATCGAGGATGCCGCCGATCTTGAGCGGCGGCTTGTCCTCCGCCTGCACGACGCTCGCGCTGAGAGCAAACGCGGCAGCAAAAATGCCCGCCAGAATATGCTTCATCGGAAAAGACCTCCCTTATCGCGCCGTGCTCTGATGGCGGCTTGGTTATCGTTGTTGCCGCGATCATGCCGCATGCGCGAGAGGGCAGCAAGCGCGAGGCGCGACGAGGCCGCAGGTTCGGCGCCAGATTTCCGCAAAGCGGAATAGTGAGAGGCGGACAAATGCTTCCACGTCATTGCGAGCGCAGCGAAGCAATCCAGAGTCTTTCCGCGGAGATAGTCTGGATTGCTTCGTCGCTCCGCTCCTCGCAATGACGGCGTGTGAGGCAATGGCGAAGCATCACATGATCTGCCGTAGGGTGGGCAAAGGCGCACTCTTCGCGCCGTGCCCACCAGCCCGGAGCGACGGACCAAAGAGGTGGGCACGCTTCGCTTTGCCCACCCTACGAGTGCCCCTTCGTCGTTGGCACCGTTTGGGTTAAGATCGAAGTACAACACAACCTCTCCGGGTCACGTGACGCAACGGCTTCATCTCATCGTCGCATGTCTTCTCGTCGCAAGTCGCGCTGCGTTTGCCGCGCCATGCCAATTCGAGTCCCAAGGCGACGGCCGTGTCGCCGCGGTCGTCGATGCGCGCAGCATCCGCCTCGACGACGGCCGCGAGATCCGCCTCACCGGCATCGAGCCGACGGCGACGACGAAGCAGGCACTGACCGCGCTGCTCGCCGGCCGCGACGTGACACTGCGGAGCCCTGACGACACGCCCGATCGTTACGGCCGCCAGAACGCGCTGGTCTTCGTCGGCGAAAGCGATACCTCCGTGCAGGCGACGCTGCTCGCCCAGGGCGATGCCATCGTCTCCGCCGAGATCGCGGACAGGGACTGCGCGGCCGCTCTGATGGCGTCGGAGGCCGAGGCGCGGCGCCAAAAAAAGGGCAACTGGGCTGACCTGTCGGCCATAAAAAACGCGGAAAGTCCGGACGATATTTTGGCGGGGATCGGGCGCTTTATGGTGGTCGAGGGCAAAGTCCTGTCGGTCCGGCAAGCTGGGGCAATGACCTACCTCAACTTCGGACGGAACTGGACACGCGGCTTTGCGGCGACTATCTCAAAGCGCACGCTACCGGCGTTCGAAAGCGCCGGAATTACCCTTAAGTCCCTGGAGAATAGACGTATTCGAGTTCGGGGCTGGGTCGAGGGAAACACGGGACCGCGTATCGATATACGCCTCGTGGGACAGGTCGAGTTGCTAGGCGCAAACGAGCCGACAGGGGTAAGGCCCTAAAAGGGCCGGGCACGGGTTAAGCGACGTGAATGGGGTGCTAGAACGGCACGAACGAGGTGATGGCCGCCGCCTGCGGGCTGCGCCGGTCGCGCTATGCCTTGTCCTGGGCACGGCGTTGGCGGGTTGCGGCGACATGGGCCGGTTCCAAACCGCTGCGACCCCGCCGGTTGTGGCGATGCCCAAGCCGAAGCCTGCTGTCGCGCAGACCCCCGCCACCGAGAAGGAGCATGAGCGCATCCTGGCGAGTTATGGCGGGAACTATGACGATCCCAAGCTCGAATCGCTTGTCAGCAAGACCGTCGACCGGCTGGTCGCAGCCTCCGACCGCCCCGATCAGGGCTACAAGGTCACCATCCTCAATTCCGGCGCGGTGAACGCATTCGCGCTGCCGAACGGCCAACTCTACGTCACGCGCGGCCTGCTCGCGCTCGCCAGCGACACCTCGGAATTGTCCTCCGTGCTCAGCCACGAGATGGCGCATGTGCTGTCCAAGCACGCCGCGATGCGCGAGGATCAGGCGCGCCAGGCCGCGATCGTCACCCGCGTCGTCACCGACATGAGCAACGATCCCGATCTCACCGCGCTGGCGCTCGCCAAGACCAAGCTCACCATGGCGAGCTTCTCGCGCAAGCAGGAGATCGAGGCCGACGGCATCGGCGTCGGCATTTCCGCCCGCGCACATTTCGACCCCTATGGTGCGGCCCGCTTCCTTTCAGCGATGGAGCGCAATGCCGAGCTGAAGGCCGGCAAGAGCTCGCTCGATCCGCGCGCGCAGGATTTCACCTCGTCGCATCCGGCAACCCCGGAGCGCGTGCAGAATGCGCAGACCATCGCGCGGCAATATGCTGCGCCCGAGGGCGCCGAACGCGACCGCGAAACCTATCTCGCCGCGATCGACAACCTCGTTTATGGCGAAGACCCCAGCGAAGGTTTTGTCCGCGGCCGCAGGTTCCTGCATCCGAAGCTCGGCTTCACCTTCCAGGCGCCGGACAATTTCACGCTCGACAACACCGCGCAGGCCGTGATCGGCGTGCGCGACGGCGGCTCGCAGGCGATGCGCTTCGACGTGGTGCGGGTGCCGGCCGAGCAGTCGCTCGGCGATTACCTGAACTCCGGCTGGATGGAGGGCGTCGAGAAGGCCTCGACCGAAGACCTCACCATCAACGGTTTTCCGGCGGCGTCCGCCACCGCCAAGGGCGATCAGTGGCAGTTCAAGGTCTATGCACTGCGCTTCGGCAGCGACGTCTACCGCTTTATCTTCGCGACACGGCAGAAGTCGACCGAGAGCGACCGCAACGCGCGCGAGACCGTCAACTCATTCCGCCGCCTGACGCTCGACGAGATCCAGGCCGCGCGCCCGCTACGGATCAAGGTCATCACCGTGCAGCCCGGCGACACCGTGGAATCGCTGTCCCACCGCATGGCCGGCGTCGATCACCCCGCCGAACGTTTCCGCGTGCTCAACGGCCTCGATCGCAACGCCCAGGTGAAGGTGCGCGACCGCGTGAAGATCGTGGCGGATTGACATACTCGCGCTACAATCTCTGCCGTCGTCCCGGCGAAGGCCGGGACCCATAACCACAGGCCGTAGTTTGGCGAAGACTCGTGGTTGCCAGTATGCGCCACAACCCCTCCCTGGGGGTATGGGTCCCGGCCTTCGCCGGGACGACGGCTGTTATGTGGCTAATGCTTGAGCCTTACCGCCCCGCGTCCATATCGCCCGCCTCGCGCTGGCCGCTGAGCCAGAGCGCGAGCAGGGTCCAGAACGCGCCCGACAGCAGGTACGCACCTGAGGCGATGACGCCGAGATTGGTCGCGAGCAGTAGCGCCACCAGCGGAGCGAAGCCGGCGCCGAACAGCCAGGCCATATCCGAGGTCAGCGCCGAAGCCGTGTAACGGTACGTCTGCTTGAAGTTCGAGGCGATCGCGCCCGAGGACTGGCCGAAGGACAGGCCGAGCAGGATGAAGCCGATCACCATGTAGATGGTCTCGCCGAACGCACCTGCGTCGAGCAATTGCGGGGCAAAGCCGCTATAGATCGCGATCGCGACCGCCGATCCCATCAGCAGCGATTTGCGGCCGACGCGGTCGGCGATGATGCCGGAGAGCACGATTGCGACGACCCCGAACACGGCGGCGACGATCTCGATGATCAGGAAGCGCACCGGGCTTTCGCGGGTGAACAGGAACACCCAGGACAGCGGAAACACCGTGACCATGTGGAACAGCGCGAAGCTCGCCAGCGGCGCGAAGGCGCCGAGCATGATGTTCTGGCCTTCGCGCGCGACGGTGTCGGAGATGCGCGCCGGCTGCAATTCGCGGGTCTCGAACAGCGAGGAATATTCTTCCGTCGTCACCATGCGCAGGCGCGCGAACAGCGCCACGACGTTGATGGCGAAGGCGACGAAGAACGGATAGCGCCAGCCCCAATCAAAGAAGTCATCGGCCGAGAGGTTGCCGGCGAAATAGGCGAACAGCGCGCTCGCCACGATCAGGCCGAGCGGGGCCCCGAGCTGCGGCACCATCGCGTACCAGCCGCGCTTCGAAGGCGGTGCATTCAGCGCCAGCAGCGAAGCGAGACCGTCCCAGGCGCCGCCCCAGGCCAGACCCTGGGCGAGACGCGCCAGCGCCAGCAGCCAGATCGCGGCGACGCCGATCTCGTGATAGCCGGGCAGGAACGCGAGAGCGACGGTGGCGGTGCCGAGCAGGAACAGCGCCGAGATCAGCTTGGCCGTCTTGCCGTAGGCGCGGTCGACCGTCATGAAAATGACGGTGCCGATCGGCCGGGCCATGAAGGCCAGCGCGAAGATCATGAAGGAATAGAGGGTACCGGTCAGCTCGCTCGCGAACGGGAACACCAGGCGCGGGAACACGATCACCGAGCGATCGCGAAGACGAAGAAGTCGAAGAATTCCGAGGTGCGGCCAATAATGACGCCGATGGCGATCTCGCCGGGACTGGCCTGGTCGTGGCCGTGCTCGCCCGAGTGGAGGTCTGCCATTGCGGGGGTCTGTGCCGTCGCCATGCGTGCGCCCTTAACGTCCTGAAAACCAAAGCCGACCGCCCGGCGGGACGCCAGGCAATCTGGCCCTCTCTGACCCAACATTCCGCACTGCAACATTGGACAAATTGTCCAATGTCCGGATTGTTGCGCCGCAGCTACCCGTTGGCCCCGCAAAGGAAACTCATTCTCATAAGGCTCGGCCCGTGTCTCGTCTCAAGATCCTGGCGCTACTACCTCTGGCTGCCGCGCTTAGCGGTTGCGACTACGTCGTGCTGGCGCCAGCCGGCGATATCGCTGCCCAGCAGCGCGACCTCGTCATCATCTCCACCGTCCTGATGCTCCTGATCGTCGTCCCCGTGATGGCGCTCACGGTGCTATTCGCCTGGCGCTACCGCCAATCCAACAGCTCGGCTCGCTACGAGCCGGAATGGGACCACTCGACCAAACTCGAACTGGTGATCTGGTCGGCGCCGCTCTTGATCATCGTCTGCCTGGGCGCACTGACCTGGATGGGCACGCATCTGCTCGACCCCTATCGCACGCTCGGCCGCATCCATGCGGAGCGCGCCGTGGACCAGTCCAAGGCTCCGCTCGAGGTCGACGTCGTCGCCCTCGATTGGAAGTGGCTCTTCATCTACCCTGACTACGGCATCGCCACCGTCAATGAGCTGGCAGCTCCGGTCGATCGTCCGATCACCTTCCGCATCACCGCGTCCTCGGTGATGAACTCGTTCTACATTCCCGCGCTCGCCGGCCAGATCTACGCGATGCCGGGCATGGAGACCAAGCTCCACGCCGTCGTCAACCACGCCGGCACCTACAAGGGCTTTTCGGCGAACTATAGTGGCGCCGGCTTCTCCGGCATGCACTTCAACTTCCAGGGTCTCGACGAGAAGGGCTTTGATGCCTGGATCGCCAGCGCCAAGTCGGCCGGCGGCTCGCTCGGCCGCGCCGAATATCTCCAGCTCGAAAAGCCCAGCCAGAACGAACCAGTCCGCCGCTACGGCACCGTCGATTCCGATCTCTACCGCCTGATCCTCAACATGTGCGTCGAGACCGGCAAGATGTGCCAGAGCGAGATGATGGCGATCGACGCCAAGGGCGGCAACGGCCATGAGGGCCTGAACAACACCCTGCCGCTCACTTACGACAAATACGCCCGCCGCGGCACGGTGCTTGGGCCGGAGCCGAGCTTCGTCGCCGGCAGCTGCACGCCGGATGCGCCGCAAGGTGCCGCGACCACCGCGTCGATCAAGGCTCCCACCGATACCGCGCCGCTCATCGGCGCCGGCCTGAAGCGGCCGAGCTTCGCGCCGCTGAAGTCCTCGTCCTTTTTCCTCGGACAGCGTCCGAAGTCAGACTCCTAAAGAGATCCCGCATGTCTCCTGATCTTCTCAAGCTCATCTTCGGCCGGCTCGGCTTCGAATCGCTGCCGCTGCACGAGCCGATCGTCGTCGGCACTTTCGCGGTGGTCGCGCTCGGCGGCGCCGCACTGCTCGGCGGCCTCACCTATTTCCGCCTCTGGGGCTATCTGTGGCGCGAATGGTTCACCACGGTGGATCACAAGCGCATCGGCATCATGTACATGATCCTCGGCATCGTGATGCTGCTGCGGGGCTTTGCCGACGCGCTGATGATGCGCGGCCAGCAGATGCTCGCCTTTGGCGGCTCCGAAGGCTATCTCAACGCCCATCACTACGATCAGGTCTTCACCGCCCACGGCGTGATCATGATCTTCTTCGTGGCGATGCCGCTGGTCACGGGCCTGATGAACTACGTCGTGCCGCTCCAGATCGGCGCGCGCGACGTGTCGTTCCCCTTCCTGAACAATTTCAGCTTCTGGATGACGGTCGGCGGCGCGGTGCTGGTGATGGCCTCGCTGTTCATCGGCGAATTCGCCCGCACCGGCTGGCTGGCTTATCCGCCGCTGTCGAACATCGGCTACAGTCCCGACGTCGGCGTCGACTATTACATCTGGGCGCTGCAGGTCGCCGGTGTCGGCACGACGTTATCCGGAATCAACCTGATCTGCACCATCGTCAAGCTGCGCTGCCCCGGCATGACCATGATGAAGATGCCGGTGTTCACCTGGACCTCGCTCTGCACCAACGTCCTGATCGTCGCCTCCTTCCCGGTCCTGACCGTCGTGCTCGCGCTGCTCTCGCTCGACCGCTACGTCGGCACCAACTTCTTCACGAACGATTTCGGCGGCAGCCCGATGATGTACGTGAACCTGATCTGGATCTGGGGCCATCCCGAGGTCTACATCCTGGTTCTCCCGGCGTTCGGCATCTTCTCGGAAGTCACCTCGACCTTCTCCGGCAAGCGGCTGTTCGGCTACACCTCGATGGTCTACGCCACGGTCGTCATCACCATCCTGTCGTACCTGGTCTGGCTGCACCACTTCTTCACGATGGGCTCGGGCGCCAGCGTCAACTCGTTCTTCGGCATCACCACGATGATCATCTCGATCCCGACGGGTGCGAAGATGTTTAACTGGCTGTTCACGATGTATCGCGGTCGCATCAGCTACGAGCTGCCGATGATGTGGACCATCGCCTTCATGCTGACCTTCGTGATCGGCGGCATGACCGGCGTGCTGCTCGCGGTGCCGCCGGCCGACTTCGTCCTGCACAACAGCCTGTTCCTGATCGCGCACTTCCACAACGTGATCATCGGCGGCGTGGTGTTCGGCGCGTTCGCCGGCATCAACTACTGGTTCCCGAAGGCGTTCGGCTTCAAGCTCGATCCGTTCTGGGGCAAGATGTCGTTCTGGTTCTGGGTCACCGGCTTCTACCTCGCCTTCATGCCGCTCTACGTGCTCGGCCTGATGGGCGTGACCCGCCGCCTGCGCGTGTTCGATGATCCGTCCTTGCAGATCTGGTTCATCATCGCCGCGATCGGTGCCGTCTTCGTCTTCATCGGTATCCTCTCGATGCTGATGCAGTTCGCGGTCAGCCTCCTCAAGCGCGAGCAGCTCAAGGACGTCACCGGCGATCCCTGGGATGCGCGCACGCTGGAATGGGCGACCTCCTCGCCCCCGCCGGACTACAACTTCGCCTTCACGCCCGTCGTGCATGACAACGACGCGTGGTGGGACATGAAGAAGCGCGGCTACCAGCGTCCGCTCACCGGGTTCAAGCCGATCCATATGCCGAGCAGCACCGGCACTGGCATTATCCTCGCCGGCCTTGCCACGGCGATGGGATTCGGCCTGATCTGGTACATCTGGTGGCTGGCCGCCGTGAGCTTCATCGCGATGCTCGCCGTCGGTATCGGTCACACCTTCAACTATCACCGCGACTTCGACATTCCGGCTGAAGACGTCATCCGGACCGAGGACGCGCGCACCAAACTGCTCGCCGGAGCCAAGTAAATGACTGTCGCGATCAATCCCTCGCAGACCGGCGAGCCGGTCTTCTATCTCGCCGACGAGCACCCGCATCCGGAAGGCTGGAGCACCTCGCTCGGCTTCTGGATCTATCTGATGAGCGACTGCCTCATCTTCGCGATCCTGTTCGCTACCTTCGGCGTGCTCGGCGGCAACTATGCCGCCGGTCCCGCGCCAAAGGACCTGTTCGACCTTGACCTGGTCGCGGTGAACACCTCGATGCTGCTGCTGTCGTCGATCACCTATGGCTTTGCCATGCTGACGATGCAGCAGAACAAGGTTGCCCAAACCCAGATGTGGCTGGCGATCACCGGCCTGTTCGGCCTCGCCTTCATCGGCATCGAGCTCACCGAGTTCGCCCACATGATCCATGAAGGCGCAACGCCGCAGCGTAGCGCCTTCCTGTCCGCCTTCTTCACCCTGGTCGGCACCCACGGCCTGCACGTGTCTTGCGGCCTGATCTGGCTGGTGACGCTGATGGTGCAGGTTTGGAAGTTCGGCCTCATCGAAGCCAACCGCCGCCGCCTGATGTGCCTGTCGATGTTCTGGCACTTCCTCGACGTGGTCTGGATCGGCGTCTTCACCTTCGTCTATCTTCTGGGAGTTCTGCGATGAGCACCGATACCCACGCCACCCACGCGGACGACCATCACCACGGCGACAGCCACGCCCACGGCACGTTCTCGACCTACATGCTCGGCTTCGTGCTCTCGGTCGTGCTGACCGCGATCCCGTTCTGGTTGGTGATGAGCGGCGCGTTGCCGAGCAAGCAGATCACCGCGCTCGTGATCATGGCCTTCGCGGTCGTGCAGATCGTCGTGCACATGATCTACTTCCTGCACATGAACACGACGTCGGAGAACGGCTGGAGCATGATGGCGCTGATCTTCACCATCGTCATGGTGGTGATCGCGCTGTCCGGTTCGCTGTGGGTGATGAACCACCTCAACAGCAACATGATGCCGATCCACCAGATGACGGGCATGAAGTGAGCGAAATCGGGACCGTGACGGGCAAGGCAAGCGGGACGCGCGGCAAGGCTGCGCGATCCCCGTCCCTGTGGCTCACGGTCCTCTCGCTGACGGCGATTGCCCTTCTGATCGCGCTTGGCGTCTGGCAGATCGAGCGCCGCGCCTGGAAATTGGCGCTGATCGACCGCGTCGAGCAGCGCGTTCATGCCCAGGCGGTGCCGATCCCCACGGCCGCTTCATGGCCCATGATCACCGCCGCGAACGACGAATACAGGCATGTCAGCGTCACCGGCCGCTTCCTGCACGACCGCGAGACCCTGGTTCAGGCCGTCACCGAGGAAGGCCCCGGCTATTGGGTGCTGACGCCGCTCAAGCGTGATGACGGCACGCAGGTCCTGATCAACCGCGGCTTCGTGCCGTCCGAGAGGCGCGACGCATCGACGCGCCAGGACGGCAATCCCGACGGGAAGGTCGAGATCACCGGCCTGTTGCGCATGACGGAGCCGAAGGGCGGATTCCTGCGGAACAACGTGCCCCAGCACAACCGCTGGTACTCGCGGGATGTCGCCGCGATCGCAGCGGCACGCGGCCTCCACGAGGTCGCGCCCTTCTTCGTGGATGCCGACGCCGGATCACAAATTGGCGGCGGTCCGATCGGCGGATTGACCGTGATCCGCTTTCCCAATAACCACCTGATCTATGCGCTGACGTGGTTTGCCCTGGCTTTCATGCTGGTCGGCAGGCTTTTTGTCACATTCGGCGGCGGGCTGTTCCGCCGCAAACGCTTCGTCCATGAACCGGCCGGCGGCTTCGATGCCGCTGCCCGCAGGACGGGATCAGATGCTGGAACGATCGTCGAGCCGACCTGACGACGCAAAGTCGAGTCCCCGGACGCTTGCCCATGGCGGCGAGCTGGCCGTGACGCTGCAATCGCAGGCGGACGCGCGCGGCGAGTTGATCGGCACTGCTCCCACCGACGACGAGACCAACCGCAAGAACATGGCGCTGCTGATCCAGCTGCGCTGGACCGCGGTGGTCGGCCAGATCGCGACCATCGGCGCCGTGCATTTTGGCCTGGGTATTGCCTTGCCGTTGGAACGGATGGGCGCGGTGATCGGCGCGCTGGTGCTGCTCAACGTCTCCAGCCTGGTCTGGGTGCGCCATCGCGCGGCGATCACCAACAATGAGCTTTTGGTCGCGCTGATGCTCGATGTCGCCGCGCTCACCGCGCAGCTCTACCTCTCCGGCGGCGCCACCAATCCGTTCACCTCGCTGTTCCTGCTCCAGGTGACGCTGGGCGCGGTGCTGCTCGACGCCCGCTCGACCTGGTCGCTGGTCGCACTGACCTGCGCGAGTTTCGTGTGGCTGACGCTCGCTTACCGGCCGCTCGACCTGCCGCCAAATCCCATCAGCGAGACCTACAGCCTCACCGTAACCGGTATGCTCCTGGGTTTCGTCCTGAACGCCGTGCTGCTGGTGGTGTTCGTCACCCGCATCAACAGGAATTTGCGTGAGCGCGACGCGCATCTGGCGGCGCTGCGCCAGCATGCGGCCGAGCAGGATCACATCGTGCGCATGGGTCTGCTCGCCTCCGGCGCGGCCCATGAGCTCGGCACCCCGCTGGCCTCGCTCTCGGTGATCCTCAGCGACTGGCGCCGCATGCCCGATCTCGCCGCCGATCAGGAGCTCGCCGAAGATCTCGCGGAAATGGAGACCTCGCTGCAGCGCTGCAAGTCGATCGTCACGGGCATCCTGGTATCGGCGGGCGAAGCGCGCGGAGAAGGCTCCTCGCCGACGACGGTGACGGCCTTTGTCACCGCGCTGGTGGAGGAATGGCGCGATGCGCGCTCGGCGCGCACGCTCTACTTCGTCAACACCTTCGGCGAGGATGTTGCGATCGTCTCCGACGTCGCGCTGAAGCAGGTGATCTTCAACGTGCTTGACAATGCCTACGAGGTCTCGCGGGAATGGGTCGAGCTCGTCGCCGAGCGCGAGGGCGACAATCTCGTGCTTGCGATCAGCGACCGCGGCCCCGGCTTTGCACCGGAGATGCTGGCGCAGCTCGGAAAGCCCTATCAGTCGAGCAAGGGTCGTGCCGGCGGCGGGCTCGGCCTGTTCCTGGTGGTGAACGTGGTGCGCAAGTTAGGGGGCAGCGTGACCGCCGAGAACCACAGGAAGCGCGGCGCCACCGTCCGTCTCACGCTGCCGCTCGCAACGCTCGCGATCGGAGGGAATTTTGACGCCTGACCGCTCGCTCATCGTCGTCGAGGACGATGCCGGCTTCGCCCGCACGTTGAAGCGCTCGTTCGAGCGTCGCGGCTACGAGGTCGTGCTCGCCGCCTCGATCGAGGAGGTGCGCAAAGTGCTGGAGGAGCGCTCCTTCGGCCACGCCGTGGTCGACCTCAAGCTCGGCGGCGCCTCGGGGCTCGCCTGCGTCGAGCTCCTGCACACGCATGATCCCGACATGCTGATCGTGGTGCTGACCGGCTTTGCCAGCATCTCCACTGCCGTGGAAGCCATCAAGCTGGGGGCCTGCCACTATCTGGCAAAGCCGTCGAACACCGACGACATCGAGGCCGCCTTCAACAAGGCCGAAGGCAATGCCGAGGTCGCGCTCGATGCCCGGCCGACATCGATCAAGACGCTGGAATGGGAACGCATCCACCAGACCCTGATCGAGACGGATTTCAACATCTCGGAGGCGGCACGGCGATTGGGGATGCATCGGCGGACGCTGGCGCGGAAGCTGGAAAAGCGGCCGGTGAAGTAAGGCGAGGCGAGTCTCACTCCTCTCGTCGTCCCGGCCTAGCGCGCAATTGCGCGCGGGGGGCCGGGACCCATAACCACAGTGAGTAGTTTGGCGCGAGATGATCATTGGTAGTCTTTGCCAAATGCAATTCGGTGGTTATGGGTCCCGGCCCCCCGCGCGCAATTGCGCGCTAGGCCGGGACGACACCGCATTTCTTGAACCGGCTTCGCTCCCATTCTCTCCTCGTTGTTCTGGACCAGCGAGCACCGATCCAGTATCTTCGCGCGAGTGCAGACCCAAACAAAAAGCCCGGCCAAACGGCCGGGCTTTTGATCTCTTGCAATCGACGGAGGCGCTTACGCGGCCTCGTCGGCGACGGTGGTGTCGTCGCCATCGGTGTCGTCGGTATCGCCCTCGGCATCCGAATCGGCTTCGCCGTCGGCGGCTTCCGCCTTGGCGTTGGCGCGGCGCGGGCTCTTGGCGAGCTGGGCCTCGATCTCCTTGACCGCTTCGGTCTCGGTCGAGTGCTGCACCACCGCGATCTCGCGGGACAGACGATCGAGCGCCGCTTCATAGAGCTGGCGTTCGCTGTAGGACTGCTCCGGCTGCGACTCCGAGCGGTAGAGGTCGCGCACGACTTCCGCGATCGCGACGATGTCGCCCGAATTGATCTTTGCTTCGTATTCCTGGGCGCGGCGCGACCACATGGTGCGCTTGACGCGGGCGCGGCCCTTGAGCGTCTCCAGCGCCTTCTTGACCAGCGCCGGATCGGACAGCTTGCGCATGCCGACATTGGCGACCTTGGCGGTCGGAACGCGCAGCGTCATCTTGTCCTTGATGAAGTTGATGACGAACAGCTCGAGCTTGGCACCGGCGATCTCCTGCTCCTCGATGGCCAGGATCTGGCCGACGCCGTGAGCGGGATAAACGACGAATTCGTTGGCCTTGAAGCCCTGACGCTGGGTCACGACCTTCTTTTCCTCGACCTTCGGCGCAGCAGCGGGCTTGGCGGCCGGCTTGGCAGCGGCAGGAGCCTTGGCATGAGCAGCAGCAACGGGAGCCTTCGGCGCGGCGGGCTTGGCAGCGTGAGCCTTCGCAGGATGAGCCTTGGCAGCAGCAGGCTTGGCAACGGTCGCTTTCGCGGCCGGTTTGGCAGTCTTGTTAGGCATTGCGCTTCTTTTGTTCTTCGAGGACTTTGCAGCCGGCGCCTTCGTCGCGGTCCGACCCTTGGATGCGCTACGGCTGGCCGCGGCGACTTTTTTGGCCTCCTTATGGGAAGCCCTCGCTGAAGTACTCTTTTTACGCGTTTTCTGTGACACAGCCTGCGCGCGGAAAACTGCCACGCCCCTGTTCGACATTTGGTTTCACGGGAACCCAGAGGGGCCAACGGGGCTGACGGGGTTCGGCTTAATGTGCCCAATATAGCACATTTCCCGCAAAAATCAATGATTTAGGGGTCTTGAGGGCTGGTTTTCGGCGGCAACGCCGCTAATAGGGTTAAGTTTGGGCCCTAATTAGTCTCCCGAGCCCGGGTTCGGAGAAAAATATTTCTCGAACTTGCCTTCCATGCCGTCGAATTCCTTGGCATCGGCGGGTGATTCTTTCTTCTGGGTGATGTTCGGCCAGCTCTTGGCGTAGTCGGCGTTGACCTGGAGCCACTTTTCCAGACCCGGTTCCGTGTCCGGCTTGATGGCGTCGGCGGGGCATTCCGGCTCGCACACGCCGCAGTCGATGCACTCGTCGGGATGGATGACGAGCATGTTCTCGCCCTCGTAGAAACAGTCGACCGGGCAGACCTCGACGCAGTCGGTGTACTTGCACTTGATGCAGGCTTCAGTGACGACGTAAGTCATCCAACGCTCCGAAAAGCTCTTTTAAAAGTCGCGGCTTGCGTAGCGCGGATGGCCCGGCGCTGCAAGGTCGACAACGGCCGATCATGACACTTGTGTGCGTTTGGTCGGCCAAGAAATGAATACGAAGCGCAATTAATTGCGCTCGCCGAGTTCTTCATAGAGCACGCGGGCCGAGGCGGCATCGCCGCGGCGCTCAGTGAAGGCGGTGACCTTCAACACGCGCACGGTGCGATCGAGCGCGATGGTGACGACATCGCCGAGCTTGATCGCATGCCCCGGCGATGTCTCGCGCGTACCGTTGACGCGAACATGGCCGGTAACGACCAGCTCAGCGGCGGAGGTGCGCGCCTTCACCACCCGGGCGTGCCACAGCCATTTGTCTATGCGCTGTCGCTCGGTCGTAGGATTACTCCTTCCGGCCGGACAGCTGCTCTTTCAGCGCGGCCAGCTTGGCGAAGGGCGAGTTCGGATCGACCGGGCGATCGCGTTCGCGCGGATTCGCGCTGGAGGCATAGGGACGCAGCGACGGACCGGACTCACGGTCGCGGCGGTCGCGGCCCTTGTCGCGGTCGCGGCCACGATGCTCACGACCCTTGTCGCGATCGGCGCCGAACTTGCCCTTGTTGTCGCGGTCCTTGCCCTGGAAGCTGCGATTCCTATCCTCGCGGCGATCACCGCCCTCGCCACCTTCACGCGGCTTGCGAAAATCCTTGGCACCATCGCGGCGATGACCACCATGACGATGGCGCTCGCCGCGTTTCTCGCCGTCGGCTGACTGCGCTGCTTCGCCCGGCGCGGCCGTGGCGCCTTCTGCAGCCGCCTGCGGACGGTGATGGTGACGCTGATGGCGATGGCGTTCGTGGCGCGGCTTGCGGTCCTCGTGACGGCCGCCGGGACGCCAGACCTCGACGAGCTCGGGCTCCGCCGGCGTCGCCGCAGCCTCAGTCGCTGCGGCCTCAGGCGCGGCAGCGTCAGGCGATGCGGCAGCTTCCGTTGCCGCGGTCTCGGCGGCAGCGGCTTCGAGGCCGGCAGCCTCCGCCGACGCAGCGGTCTCTTCCGCCGGCGGCGCGATGCCGGGGGCATCTTCGGACGTGACGGGAGCCTCGGGCGACGCGTCCAGCGCCGGCTCCGCGTGCGCTGTCTCGTCCTGCGGCTCCACGCCGGGCGCGTCTTCGACGGTGACGGGTTCAGCGGCGGCATCCGTGGATGCCTCCGCGGGCAGGCCCGCCACGGCCTCCGCCGCGGTCTCGGTCTCGGTCTCGGTCGACGTCTCCGCGCTGCCCTCGGCGGGCGGCGTCTCTGCCGCGACCGTCTCGGTCACGACAGGCTTTTGCGGCAGCGGCGGACGCTTCTCCATGCGATAGCCGAGTGCGCGCAGCACGGACGCGAAGTCCTCGCCGGCAGACCCCGTGAGCGAGGTCATCGCCTGCGTCACCACAAAGCTGCGGCCGTCGAACGCGCCGGCGGGCTTTTCGCCGGGCGAATTCTCGCGCCAGGCCAGCGCCGGGCGGATCAGATCGGCAAGGCGCTCCAAAATGTCGACGCGCACGGCGCGCTCGCCGGCCTGCTTGTAGCCGAGTACGCGATAGGCATCGCGCGGCAGCTGCTTGTCGACCGGGAACGAGGTGCGGCCCGACGATGCCAGATGCTGCGCGCCCGAGAGCGCGGAGAGATCGACATTGTCCTGCTTCAGCGCCCAGAGCAGCGCGGCCAGCGCGCGCGCGGCGGGCTTGAGCAGGCCGGGGAAATAGATGTGATAGGCGCCGAAGCGGACGCCATATTTGCGCAAGACCGCGCGCGAGGGTTGGTCGAGATCCTTCAGCTCGTTCGCGATTCTGGGACGCTCGAGCACGCCGAGCGCCTCGACCAGCTGATAGGCGATGCCGCGGGCGATGCCGGTGACATCCTCGGCCTTCGACAGCTCGAACATCGGCCCGAGCAGCTTTTCGATATGCGTCTTGAGCCAGAGCTCGAGCCGCGCCTGCACTTTTTCGCGCGGCGCCCCAGTCAATCTCTCGTCGGAGATGATGCGGATGCGCGGATGCAGCGCGTCGTCTGCGGCGGAGAGCCGCGCCACGGCATCGCCGGTCCAGCGGATGATGCCTTCCGAGGTCAGCACGAACTGCTCGTCCGGCGCGTTGCCCAGCTTTTCGGCGCGCGTGTTGATCTCGCCGGCGAGCACCGCTTGCGCTGCAGCCTGCAAGGCTTTCGCATCGGAGCCGGCTTCCGCCACGTCCGGTGCAAAGGTGAAGCCGTCGAGGCGGCCGATGACATGGCCTTCGACGATGACTTCGCCGGTCTTGCCGATTTCAGTATTCAAGCTCGTGTTCTCCCGCAGGCGGCGCATCAATACACTGGTCCGACGATCAACGAAACGCTCAGTCAAGCGTTCATGGAGCGCATCCGATAATTTATTTTCGACCTCCCGCGCGATCCCCTGCCAGCGTTCGGGGTCTTTCAGCCAGTCCGGGCGGTTGGCGACGAAGGTCCAGGTGCGAATCTGCGCGATCCGGGCCGACAGCGTGTCGATGTCGCCGTCGGTGCGGTCGGCCTGGTCGACCTGGGCGGCGAACCAGGCATCGGGGACGCATCCCTTCTGCATCAGGAAGCCGTGGAGCGTCGTCACCAGCTCGGCATGGGCGGCCGGCGACAGCTTTCGGTAATCGGGGACCTGGCAGGCCTCCCAGAGGCGTTCCACGGCGTCTTTGCCATGCGCGATATCGCGCACCTCGCCGTCGCGAGCGGCATGGTCGAGCACGCGCATGTCCTCGGCGATCGGCGCGCGCGTCAGCGCCTCGTGACCGGGGGCGAGGTTCAGCGACACCTGGAGCGCGCCGAGCGAGGAGAAATCCAGCTTCGAGTTGCGCCATTGCAGCATCTTCACGGCGTCGAAGGTGTGGTTCTGCAGCGCGTTGACGAGCTCGGGCTCGAACGGCGCGCAGCGGCCCGTGGTGCCGAAGGTGCCGTTGCGCGTGGCGCGGCCGGCGCGGCCGGCGATCTGCGCGAATTCGGCCGGGGTGAGGCGGCGGAACTGGTAGCCGTCGAACTTGCGATCGGAGGCGAAGGCGACGTGGTCGACGTCGAGATTGAGGCCCATGCCGACTGCGTCGGTGGCGACGAGATAGTCGACGTCGCCGTTCTGGAACATCGCCACTTGCGCGTTGCGCGTGCGCGGCGACAGGGAGCCCAGCACCACGGCGGCGCCGCCATGCTGGCGGCGGATCAGCTCGGCGATGGCGTAGACCTCGTCGGCCGAGAACGCGACGATGGCGGTGCGGCGCGGCTGGCGCGTGATCTTGCGATCGCCGGCGAATTCGAGGCTCGACAGGCGCGGCCGCGTGATCATGGACACGCCCGGTAGCAGCCGCTCGATGATCGGGCGCATCGTGGCAGCGCCAAGCAGCAGCGTCTCGTCGCGGCCGCGGCGGTTGAGGATGCGGTCGGTGAAGACGTGGCCGCGTTCGAGGTCCGAGGCGATCTGGACCTCGTCGATGGCGAGGAAGGAGACGTCGAGGTCGCGCGGCATCGCCTCGACGGTCGAGACCCAATAGCGCGGCTTCTTCGGCTTGATCTTCTCCTCGCCCGTCACAAGCGCGACGCTCTCCGCGCCAGCGCGATCGGCGATCTTGTTGTAGACCTCGCGCGCAAGCAGACGCAGCGGCAGCCCGATCATGCCGGAGGGATGCGCCAGCATCCGCTCGATGGCGAGATGGGTCTTGCCGGTGTTGGTCGGCCCGAGCACTGCAGTGACGCCGGCGCCGGGCGCGCGCTCGGAAGCGAAGGGGGAGGGAGAGAAAGCCATGTCTGGGGGATTAGGTAGTGGCGATTTGGGCGAATGTCAGTGCCGTTTTGGGGCGGGAGCGCGAAGCGCTTGAAAGTCACCTCGCCCCGCTTGCGGGGAGAGGTCGGCGCGGAGCGCCGGGTGGGGGGCTCTCCGCGAGTCCGACTCCCACCGAATTCGCGGAAGCAGCCCCTCACCCCAACCCTCTCAGCGCGAGCGAAGCTCGTCGCGGCCCCGTAAGAACGGGGAGAGGGAGAAGAGAGAACTCCCCAAACCTCGCGCAACTGTCTCACTTTGCGACGCTTTTCCCGTTGGCCTTAAGCTTCGGAACGACTCTAGAACGAATCGCGGCCGAATCGCTGACTCCCTGACGAGTCCTGTTCCGTTCACGCAACATGTCGCGGGACTCGTATTGGTTGCGCACTAGATGGAGTTTTGCCCGATCGCACAAGCGACGTTTCGGTGGCGGGTTTCTTAAAATTGGGGACGGCGCGGAGTCGAATCAGAATCGGACGGGAGTCAAATGGATTCCCGGCCACGGACCCTGCCAAAACAAAAAGTGCGAAAACAACCCCATGCACAGTAGCATGTCATTGAATCATAACGATTTTCTGCCAACCAAAAGCCGCTTCTCGTCATTCCGGGGCGCGCCGTCAGGCGCGAGCTACGGTGCGCGCCCCGGAATGACGGCGGTGGGGGCCGGGCTTACTGCGTCTTCGCGACGCGCGGCGGCTGGGGGGAGGTGATGAAGCTGGTCGCTTCCAGCATCGCCGGTCCCAGCGGCGTCGGCACTTTCAGCCAGAACGGGACCAGGATGCGCGTGCCCGCCACCGGCGCAAACGCGATCTCGATGTTGCGCTGGGCGGCGAGGTATTTGATCACGGGGCGGTCGGGGATGTAGCCGGCGACAGGCACGAAATAGAGCGCGCAGACCACGACCGGGCCCCTATAGCCCTTCTCGGCCTTGACGCTCTCCATGCGCTTGAAATCGAGTTTTAGGTCGTACCGCATGCGGCCGTCGAACACGGGCGCGGCGTTGTGGCAGGCCTCCGGCGAGACCGGATCGCCAGTGCCGGGCACGCGCAGCAGCGAGGCCGTCATCGGATCCCAGACGCCGCGGCGATGCGCCTCGGTGACGACGATGCGGTCCGGATCGACCGGCGGCTCCGGCAGGATCGCGAACTCCTTCACATTGCCCTTGTCGAGGGTGATGCGGATCTCTTCGGTCTTCTTCGAGGTGGTGGTGGAGGCCTGGTAGCCGGTCGCAACCAGCGCGCCGTTGACGACCCGGCCCTGCGAGGCGCCGGTGCCGGACCCGCCGGTGAACGACTTCAAGATCCCGGTGGTGCCGCCGGAGGCCGCGGCCGCGAACACGTCGTCCTGGATGTCGATGTTCCAGGCGCCCCTGCCGACGGGAATGCCCGCCAGCGTCGCCTCATACTGCGCCTCGAGCTTGCCCTGCGCCGCCACAGGCTCGGCCGCCCACGCCACGGCAAGGCCGCACAGGGCCGCCAGGGCCAGCTGGCCGGCAGAGCGCCGCCGGGGCGAAACGGGGGACGAGGTGGGCACGAAGCTTTCCAATCGGGGCGCCAATCGATGCGTTACTTAAGCCGAAATCGGCGGCAGGCAATGCGTCCGGGCGCGCGGCTACGGAACTCCACCGGATTCTTCCGGTGCGATTACGCCCTTTATGTGATGGTAAGGCGTTCCGATCATTGCCGTTTTGGTGATTGGGGAGCGTCAGAGGCGCACACCTCTCCCCACCCACTCCGCTGTCATGCCCGGCTTGACCGGGCGATGACACCCGAGGGTGGAGGCGCGAAACCTACGAGCCGAACCACCCCAAATCCTTGACTACCCGCCCCTTCCCCCCTATACGTCCGCCCGCTCCCTGCAAGGACAGAGAATTCGCCCCCGTGGCGCCCAGAATGGCGGCCGCAATTCGTTGGGGGTTTAGGATAAGGATTTTTGCCATGTCTCGCCGCTGCGAACTGACGGCCAAGGGCCCCCTCGTCGGCCACAAGGTCAGCCACTCCAACATCAAGACCAAGCGCCGCTTCCTGCCGAACCTCGTCAACGTGACGTTCATCAGCGAAGCCCTGGAGCGCAACGTGCGCCTGCGCGTCTCCACCAGCGCGGTCAAGAGCGTCGACCACAATGGCGGCCTCGATGCCTTCCTGCTTAAGGCCAACGCCGACGCCCTGTCGCCGCGCGCCCTCGAGCTGAAGCGCGCCATCCAGAAAAAGGTCGGCGACACCGCGCCGGTCAAGAAGGCCAGCTAAGCAAGTTTTCAAATTGGGCGGGGGCTAAGTTGCGTCGCGTGGCGTAGGCTTAGCCAGTAGAGTTTTGCGTTACGGCCGGATCGGAAGATCCGGCCGTTTTTGTTTTTGTGCCTCGCGAAAGAGGCTCTTCATCCAAGTCACCCTTGACAGAGATTCTGCCCGTTGCCAGTCTTCACTTTTCAACTCTTAATAGAAGCGAACATATGCCGCTTTTCGCGGAATGGTGCGAGTTCGACTCAACTGTCTCTGAGAAGAAGCGCTTATTGAAACTCCGCGAAAAAGTCGGTGGGCGAGACGCCATTGCGGACATCCTCGCGTCAGTTTTGCGATCGCACTACGACGACGTCACTCGGATAGCACAAGACGTGTCTGAACTCGGTTATGGCCAAGCGGCGGCGTTGCTTTCTGAGCGCATGCCCCGATCGGCAACAGCAAGGTCCGGCGAACTCGGCGAAATACTTGCAACCGAGCTAATCGAGGAGAAGCTCGGGTATCGAGTCCCCGTACGACGGCTTCGATACAAAGACGGGCGAGAAATGGCGTTACGAGGGGACGACTTTATCGGAATACAGAAGAACAACTCCGGTGAAACGCTAAAATACGCGAAAGGTGAATCTAAGAGTCGCAAGACATTGGCTCAGGACGCCATCAATGATGCGCGCATAGTGCTAGCCCGCGATCACGGGCGGCCGACACCAACCTCCATTTTATTCGTTGCTGATCGCTTGATGGATTTAGGAGGAGAAGAAGAGAAGCTTGGTCGCGCGATCCGCAATGAGGTGGCAACCAGGGCCGTGCCACCAGATCGTATTGAGCACGTCCTTTTCACAGTGTCAGGCAACGCCACTCCAAAAGCTTTATTGGATGACTTTGCAGCGGCCTCCGGCGATCGACCGCACGCCGTGATTCATCTCGAGGTCCCGGACCATCAAGATTTCATAAAGGCCTCATTTGAGAAGGCACTAAAGCTTGGAAACGATTGAAGACCTGACCTCCTTCTTGCAGCAGATTGGCGCAGCAGGATTTCGCGGTCGCTTAAGGGAACGCGGGGAGTCTCGCGCCCTTATTCGCCAGAATGGCCTCCTACCGGAAGGAGCGCCTCCCTTCTCAACAACGCTCGACGTTGATTTGACCGAAGTGGCCTTTTCTGCTCTTCGGGGAGCATTTGCCCTAAGAGAGGCGAACGGCAATCCCGAGATATGGCGCAACGGATTTGCACTCGCCGGCAATGCCTTCGAAGCCTTGGTCCAAAACGGGCCGCCCGAAGATTCTGCCAGAGGCTTCAACCGAGTAATGGGTGCCGGTGCCTACCACCTTGCCGGCTATTCAGCACTGTCATTCTCATTGATGTCCCAAGCTGGAAGTACCGCAAATCTTGCGCCCGCCGAAGAAGCTATTGTCTTCCTGCTTATGCGAAATCTGGACGTACTCTCTCAAAAGGCGAAGACCTGGCTTCGCGACGCGGCGAAGTCAGATACTGAGATATCAAGACGCATTGAAGCTGAAGAACTCGATCCTGACGACGCAATAACCACAATTGCCACTACCACAATATTCCGCGCCTTTGCGTTCTTTCACTTTGCTCTTCAAACAGGTGAACCGGCCTTAGTGGAGCAAGCCCGATCTTATCTTAGTCGCATCTTATCTCTGACAAAAGCCGCGAATGCTGTATCGATGTGGTGGATCAGCCGCCTCGCCCTCAATCTAATTGACGATCTATGGAATAGCAGCCTGCACGTTACCTTGCCGAAGGAAGGCCCTCCCGCGGCGGAGTCATATGCACGACTGCGTGGATTGTTTATTGCTGAACTGTTTGCGCGAAAAGTATCTGAAGTCGAGCTGTGGCCGTCTCAAACAGCAGCGGCACAACGATCAACAAACCCTTGTGACGATTTAGTAGTTGCACTACCAACGAGCGCCGGCAAAACCCGAATCGCAGAAATTGCAAGTCTAGTAGCGTTGGCTCAGGGAAAGCGTGTGCTTCTCGTTACACCTCTTAGAGCTCTCTCAGCTCAGACTGAGCGCTCATTTCGTCGGACGTTTGCACCGCTCAACTTTAGAATATCGTCGCTTTATGGCGCCGGAGGCCTTGCGGGCGCGGATGAGGATGCTCTTCGTTCGTACGACATAGTGATTGCCACTCCAGAGAAGCTTGACTTTGCTCTACGAAACGATCCCGACGTGATCAATGACGTTGGACTTGTCGTCTTAGACGAAGGCCATCTCATCGGGCCTAACGAGCGTGAAATCCGTTACGAAAATCTCGTTCAGCGACTATTGCGCCGTTCCGATAGTGCTACGCGACGAATGGTTTGCCTCTCAGCTATCTTGCCTGAGGGCGAACAACTGAACGATCTCACTTCTTGGATTCGGTCTGACGAACCAGGCGAACCGATCCAATCGAAGTGGAGACCCACACGCCAAAAATTCGGCACGCTCTCATGGAGCTCGCAACTTCGTTCAGCGAAGTTGAGCTTCAACTTGGAGAAAGACGGGCCATTCATTCAACATTTCATTCGCCAAATTTCGGCGATTAAGCCTCGGAAGGCGCCGTTTCCGAGAGACAACAAGGAACTTACGCTGGCCGCGGCGTGGAAATTTTCCGAACTGGGCAAGCGAACACTGATTTTTTGCACGCAGAGAGATCATGTCGAGAGTTACGCTGAAACCATCGCAGATCTGAGCAGGCGCGGATTCTTAAAATCTCTTCTTGCGAATCCTTCTAAGATCGATAGAGCGCTTGAGGTTGGGCGAGAATGGCTAGGAGAAACGCACCCAGCTGTTTTGTGCCTACCGCTAGGAGTCGCGATACATCACGCTCGACTACCAAGTCCGTTTCTTCGCGAGGTAGAGGCACTATTAGCAAGCGGCGTCCTAGAAGTTATCATCGCTTCTCCGACCCTAGCGCAAGGTCTCAACTTGAGTGCCGCGGTACTCCTTATTCCGAACCTCTACAGGGCGGGCCAGCTTCTTACGGGCGAAGAGTTCGCAAATGTTGCAGGGCGCGCAGGGAGAGCATTTGTTGATCTTGATGGTCTAGTTCTCCACGTCATGTTCAAACCTGAGCAATGGCGTTTCAACATGTGGACCGGTCTCGTGAATTCGGCACGAGCACGCGCACTATCGAGCGGAATCATCACGGTTGTTAATGAGATCATGCGAAGACTTGCGCGTACCGGAGTCTTCGCACGTGAAGATGCGATGGAATACTTGGCGAATTCGCAAGACGCCTGGTTTCCGGGAGACTGGCCCGAAGACACTGAAACGATGGTCAGTCTCGTCGAAAGACTTGATGCAACCGTATTAGGCTTGATTGAAGCTCTCGACACAGATAGCGCAAATCTGCCTGCCCTCTTGGATGCAGCGCTGACAGGCTCTCTCTGGGCTCGCCAAATTGCCCGACTTTCAACCGAATCCAAAGGACATCAACTTTGGATTATGACGGCGCGCGCTCGACTCATCTGGACCAAGTCGACTGCAGCACAAAGACGCGCTCAATTCGCGATGGGAGTTGGCCTTGAATCTGGACTAGCCCTCGATGCAATAGCGACCGAGGTTACAGGTTTCTTAGATTCGGCAGATGCAGCCGCAATGCAAGGCGAGCCAGCTGTACTGGGAAATGCGCTTGTCTCTATGGCGGAGAAATTCTTTCGAATTAGGCCCTTCATTCCCGAAGTCGAGCTACCAACCAATTGGCGCGATATATTGAAATCGTGGGTTCGGGGTGATGACGTCGCTGCGATTGGTCTTGCGAATATGCGCGTCGTCGAAGAGGCATTTATTTACCGACTTACTTGGGCAATGGAGGCGATTCGCATGAGGCGTCGGGCTGAGGGAGGCGCCTCGGAATACGTTGAAGGAAGCGCGGCCGCATGCGTCGAGGCCGGTCTCCCGAGAAGTATGATGGCGATGTTGATAAGGGCAGGCTTACCATCTCGGGTCGCCGCGATGCTCGTTATCGACCAGGCGCAACCAATCTTCACAAATCTAGCAGAAATGAACCAATGGCTATCCTCGAACGAAATTACGGTTTTGTCAGAAGATCCAAAATTTCCATCCGAAGAGACTGCTTCGTTGTGGCGCATCTTCCGGGATAATGCCTTGGCAACGCCAATTCAGCGTTGGAACGAACAAAGTTGGCAACTCAGCACGACCCTATTGCCTTGGGTAAATACTGCTCTGCCGGCGCGTATTGACGTAGACGAATCCTCCGGAGCGGTCTCCATTGTCACGCCCGACTATCAGAATATCTTGCAGATCAAGCAGCGCCTAGACGATCCAAAGCCATCTTTGTTTCGTGTCGATTTCGCCGCGGACGGAAAATCGGCCACGATCAATCGCATGGGTCGCGCAACCGGCCGCTGGCGCGAGCAGGCATAGCTCCTCTTGAAGATATCTTCTCTCGATCATTTTCCGCTAGACTCGCCCCGGTAGCATCACCCGGAAGCGCATCCCATGGAGCACGCGCACAACACCGACCGCAAAACCCGCTCCGAAAAACCTCGCCATCTGCCGCGACGCCACCAGCAACGAGATCTCGGAGAACACCTCCAACATCCTGAAGCTCTATCGCTGCCTGCGTAAGACCGACAAGACGCAGCCGCAGCAGATACTGCCCTACGATTCGGGGGTTGGCACGGTGACGGCACTCGTAAACAGCGCCCCTCGCGCGTTAACCGTCCATTAACCAACGCAGCCTAGCCTGCGGTAATCGTCCAGCCATCATTAGCTCGAAATGCCTTCCCGGTTCGCTCCAGGAGAAGCGCCGATGTGCGTTGAGTTGTTGACGTATGCCGATCTCAGTGCCCGCCTCGGTATCTCCCGAGAGGCCGCGCGTTCGCTGGCGAGACGCCGCCGGTTGCCGCGCTCGCGGTCGGAGGACGGCAAGGCCCTGGTGAGCGTTGATTTCTCCGAGCTCCGCTACACACCCCGGTCGCGAAGGGGCCGCCGGGCCGACCCAATCGATGCCTCCCTGGCCAGGATCGAGGCCGTCAAGATCGAGGCATTCAAGGCGGAGATCGCGCGGCTCGAGGTAGTGGCAGCCAACACCCGGGCCGATTTCGAGCGCGAGCGCGAGCGCGCCGATCGCCTGGCCGTCGAGCTGATGCAGGCGGCCGCCGAGACGACGGCAGCCAATGCGTGGTCGGCACGACTGGAAGACGAAGTGGCGGTTCTGCGGAACGGTCGCCGGGCGGGCGGCACGATCGCGGGACAGGCCGCGCGTCGATTGGGACATCTGGCCGCTGCGATCGTGCAAGCAGACCGCGCGGCTTGCAGGTAGCACGCGATACTCATCTCCATCCCCGGCTGGCCGGAGCAATCACGAGGGAAGCATGACTGGCATCACCGATATCCACGAAATGAAGGCCCGCATCGTCGTGTTCGGGGTCGGCGGCGCCGGCGGCAATGCGGTCAACAACATGATCACGGCCGGGCTGCAAGGGGTCGAGTTCGTGGTCGCCAATACCGACGCGCAGGCGCTGGCCATGTCGAAGGCGAGGCACCTGATCCAGCTCGGCACAAAGGTAACCGCAGGCCTCGGCGCCGGCTCGCAGCCGGAATTGGGACGCGCCGCAGCCGAAGAGGCGATCGACACGATCCGCGATCAATTGACCGGCGCACACATGGTGTTCGTGACGGCCGGCATGGGCGGCGGCACCGGCACCGGGGCTGCCCCCATCGTCGCCAGGGCCGCGCGCGAGCTCGGCATTCTCACGATCGGCGTGGTCACCAAGCCGTTCTACTTCGAGGGCCAGCGCCGCATGCGCTTTGCCGAAGCCGGCATCGAGGAGTTGCTGAAGACGGTCGACACCCTCTTGATCATCCCGAACCAGAACCTGTTCCGGGTCGCCAGCGACAAGACCACATTCGCCGACGCCTTCGCCCTTGCCGACCAGGTGCTTTATTCGGGCGTGGCCTGCATCAGCGACCTCATCGTCAAGGAAGGCCTGATCAACCTCGATTTTGCCGACGTCCTCTCCGTCATGAAGGAGAAGGGCAAGGCCATGATGGGACGGGGCGAGGCTTCCGGCGAGAAGCGCGTGCTTGCCGCCGCCGTGGCCGCGATCTCCAATCCATTGATCGAGAATCCCTCGATCAAGCGCGCCAGTGGCCTCATCATCTCCATCACCGGCGGCAAGGATCTCATGCTGTACGAGGTCGACGAAGCCGCGACCCGCATTCGCGACGAGGCCGATCCGGACGCCAACATCATCGTCGGCGCGTCGTTTGACGACAGCCTCGACGGCATCGTCCGCGTCTCGGTGGTGGCGACCGGTATAGATAATCTCGACCCGGCGCAGCAGGCGCAACCGGTGGAAACCGCCCTGACGCAGCTCGCCGGCAGGCTGCGCAACGATGGCCGCCGCATCGCCGATCGCATCGAGCGCAGTGCTCCCATTGCGCAAGTGGAAAGCCCGCCGCTGCGCCCGCAGCCGCACCACCCCGTGGGGCCACCGGCAAGGCCGAGTCTGGAACATGCGCGCCACGCGGCCGACCGGCCGCTCGATCCTTACGGCCGCACCGCTGCGCGCAATGCGCCGGACGAGGCCGTTCTCGATATCCCGGCCTTCCTGCGCCGCGCCGCCAACTGAGCGGTGGCAGGAGTCGGGAGGCTCGGACATGGAGCGCTGCTACGCGGCTCACCGCTTGCGGGAGAGGGTAACCGCATATGAGCATCAACAAGAGGTCGTCATGCCCGGGCTTGTCCCGGGCATCCACGTTCTTTGTGCTGCGGGGTAAGGAGTGGACGGCCGGGACAAGCCCGGCCATGACGATGTGGAAACCTCAGCATCCCAAGCGCTCGCGTCATATGCGATTTTCCTGCGCTTGCGGAACCTGCAGACAAGCTTCTTAAGCGGCGCCACCCGCCGATCGTTCACGCTGCCGTGCTGCGCGGGCTCTCAGCTGTTTCCTTCTTGTCCGTCTCCTTGTCGCGAGACAGCCATGCTGGAAAACGAAGCAGGCGTTCGTTGCTGTCTTTCGGCAGCTCGATGGGCGGCGCTTCATTGGCCGAGCTCGGCAGGTCCAGCGCGACGTGGCCTGTTCGCACCGCATCCGCGCGCTGATCCAGTTCGCGCAACAGGGGATCGAGCACGCTGTCGATTTCGGTCGCCACCGACACCAGGAAACTATTGAGCTCGCGCGCCTCGGGCACGACTGCCGCAGCCGATTCGATCGCCTTGGAGAGACCATCGACGACGGGTGCAAAGGCGCCGGAGGCTTGCTTGACTCGCGTTTTGATCGCTTCGATCTCGCATAAGACGCGCTCACGCTCCCGCCTTTTCTTCTCCTCCGAAAGGCGGGCTTCAATTTCGGCGATCTGGGCCGCCAGGGTCGTGGCTTCGGATGCGAGTGCATCGCGTCTTCCGCGCGCGCGATCGAGATCGCGGCTGAGATTGTCCACTAAGTCGTCCTTTCCAAACATGGCTTTGCTCCGTACGACAGCCGTTTTGGTCTGTAGGACGGCCTTGGCGCGAACCGCCAGCCTAGCAAGCGTAGCAAAGGCTGGATCGGCCGAAACAGGCATCAATTTCGGTCGCGTCACATGGGCCGACATCGTGATCCCCCACTCGTCCACATTAGGCGACGGCATGGTTAACAAGTTGTTAATGTCAACAGGTGAGAGATGGGGCAAAATGCCGGCGAGCCGCCTTCGTAGCTGCCGTCCATTTCCGCTATACTCGCCCCGGTAGCATCACCTCGAGGCGCATCCCATGGAACCCGCCCACACCACCAGGCCAGAGCCGAAGAACATCGTCATCTGCTGTGACGGCACCGGCAACGAGATCAGCGAGAACATCTCCAACGTCCTGAAGCTCTATCGCTGCCTGCGCAAGACCGACAGGACGCAGCCGCGGCAGATGGTGTTTTACGATCCCGGGGTCGGCACGGTGACGGAGCCGACGACGTGGAATCGCTGGAAAGCCAATATCAACCTGGTGCTGGGGCTCGCCACCGGCTACGGGCTCGATGACAACGTGCTGTCAGCCTATTGCTTCCTGGTTCAGCATTATACGCCGGGCGACAAGATCTATTTGTTCGGCTTCTCGCGCGGGGCCTATACGGTGCGGGTGCTGGCGGGGCTGATCCACAAGGTCGGCCTGATCTCGCCGGAGCAGGTGAACCTCGCAGGCTCGGGCCTCATCGCCTACAAGCAATATTCCGGCACCGGGCGCGGCAACGACGTCGAAGACCTCGCGGACGTCGCTGTCGACGAGCAGGGGCCGCTGCCGAAGGACCAATTCGATCTCGCCGCGCAGTTCGCGCGCATCACCTCGACGCGCTGGCCCACCATCCACTTCATCGGGGTGTGGGACACGGTGGCGAGCGTGATCGTGCCACGCGCCGACCGGCTGTATTGGCCGAGCTTCGAGGAGCTCGCCTTCACGCTGCGCAATCCGAGCGTCAAGATCTTCCGCCAGGCGATCGCGATCGACGAGCGGCGCTGCATGTTCCGCCTGAAGCAATACAGGGAGCCGCAGGAGTTCTGGAGCAACCGCTATGTGCCGGACGAGAAGAAGGTGCCGCAGGACATTCTGCAGGTGTGGTTCGCCGGCGTGCACAGCGACGTCGGCGGCGGCTATCCGGAGGCGGAGAGCGGCGAATCGAAATATCCGCTGATCTGGATGATCGAGGAGGCCACGAAAGCGGGGCTGAACTTCAACCCGCGCACGGTGAACCAGCTCGCCTGGGGCGTGCAGCGCAAGAACTCGCCGTTCAAATACGTCGAGCCCGCATACACGGGGAAGACGGGCGTGCTGCACGATTCCATGACGGCGGGCTGGCGGCTGCTGGAGTATTTGCCGAAGAGCGCGACGTACAAGGAATGGCCGGAGCGGAAGGTGGCGCTCGGCTTCTACATTCCCGATCGCGAGCCGCGCGTCATCCCCGAAGGCGCGCATGTGCATGAGAGCGTGGTGAAGCGGATGGCGGTGGAGCCGGACTATCGGCCGGTGAATTTGCCGAAGGATTTTGTGACGGTGCCGATGCCAGTGGGGCCTCAGCATGCGGAGGTGGCGGGGGAGATGGAGGGGGTGTGAGGGCGGCCCCTGCACTCTCACCGCTCGTCATTGCGAGCGCAGCGAAGCAATCCAGGAATCTCTCCGCGGAGGCAGTCTGGATTGCTTCGCGGAGCCTGTCATCGGGCCGCGCTTTGCGCGGACCCGGTGGCTCGCAATGACGGTGTGGAGGCAAGCGCGCGCTACGCACACCAGTGTCGTCCCGGCGAAGGCCGGGACCCATAACCACAGGCAGGAGTTTGGCGAAGATCGGTTGTTCGGGATTAGCACCACCGGCCATTGATAGACCTCGCGGTATGGGTCCCGGCCTTCGCCGGGACGACGGTGGAATGCGGAGCCCCGCCGCCCCACCCCGCTACCACCGCTTTCTGCAGTCACGGCAGCTTTTCATTAAAATTCTCCGCCCTGCCTTAGCGGGATCGCATCAACTCTGTTCCATCATCGCCTCCGATCCCCGCGAGACAGCGGAGCTGGAGGAGACGTGCCGCACTATCCGCGCAAATATGCCCGCGTGAAGCCTTCGGGGCTGGTGTCGCGCCAGGCCAAGATCATCACCGACCCGCGCGCGCCCGTGATTCCCTGCACGCTGATCGACTATTCGCCCGGCGGGGCCTGCGTCGATCTCGGCGGACAGGTGAGCATCCCCGATCGGTTCGAGCTGTTGCACGTCAACACCAAGAAGCGCTGCCGCATCGCCTGGAAGCGCGGAACGCGGGTGGGCGTGGTGTTTTAGGGGGTACCTGTCGCTACAAACTACATCGTCGTCCCGGCCTAGTGCGCAATTGCGCACGGGGGCCGGGACCCATACGCACAGCGAGCAGTTTGGCGAAGATTGGTCGTTCGGGATTGGCACCATCAATGATCGATAGATCACGCGGTATGGGTCCCGGCCTTCGCCGGGACGACGGCTGAGAATGACGTGCCCCCACCCTAATTCCGCATCCGTGCCTTCGCGCCCGCGACGATCTGCATGGCGACGCCGGCGGACCAGCCGAGCAGCGCGAGCCAAGCGAAGTTGATGTGCGGATCGAGCCTCAGCACGATGACGGCGACGGAGGCGAGCGCGGTGAACGTGGCGCAGAGCGTGCCGGCCGAGCTGAGAAATTCCGCGGCGTCGATCTCGCTGTGCGCATCGTCGAAGGGCATTTGCGGCGTGTCGATGCCGAGATAGAAGCCGATGAAGCCGAGCACCATCATCAGCAGCAGGAACCCCTGCGTGGTGAGCGTGGCAATCGCAGATCCCACATAAGCGCCGACGAACAATCCGCACGCCGCCCCCGCCATCGCAAGACCCACGCGCTCGAACACATGGGCAGTTTTGCGAACACCAAAACGCATGGCCGGCCTCCGTGAGGCGTTGAGGAGACGGAGGTTAGGCCAGTTTTGGGGAGGGTGGAAGGCGAGGAGTTTTACGGATGCGTGAGTTTACTCCCTCTCCCCGTTCTTACGGGGAGAGGGTTGGGGTGAGGGGCCTCTCTCCCCACACGAGCGTATCGCCGCACCTGTACCCCCTCACCCGGATCGCATCTGCGATGCGATCCGACCTCTCCCCGCAGGCGGGGAGAGGTGAAGAACTCACCGCGCCCCGAACGTGGTCCTGCCGAACAGCGCCTTTTGTGTCGAGGGCTGCGAGCGCCAATATTGCGGCGGGGCTTCAACCTCGCCGCCGACGTCCGCGGCGGCATGCCAGGCCCAGCGCGGGTCGTAGAGCATGCCGCGGGCGAGCGCGACCATGTCGGCCTTGCCGCTGGCGACGATCTCCTCGGCCTGCTTGCCTTCCGTGACCAGGCCGACGGCGATGGTGGGCAATCCGGTCTCGCGGCGGATGGCTTCTGCGAACTGCACCTGATAGCCGGGGCCGAGCGGAATCTTCTGCAGCGGCGAGACGCCGCCGGAGGAGGCATCGATCCAGTCGATGCCGCGTGCCTTCAGCGCTTTGGCAAAGGCGATGGTCTGCGCCAGGTCCCAGCCGCCTTCGACCCAGTCGGTCGACGACACCCGCATGCCGACCGGCTTGTCAGCGGGGAATGCGGCGCGCACCGCGTCGAACACCTCCAGCGGAAAGCGCATGCGGTTTTCGAGCGAGCCGCCATAGTCGTCGGTACGCCTGTTCGAGATCGGCGACAGGAACTGGTGCAGGAGATAGCCGTGCGCACCGTGAACCTCGATGGCGTCGATGCCGAGCCGCGCGGCGCGCTTGGTCGAATCGACGAAGGCATCGCGGATGCGCTTGAGGCCCGCGGCGTCGAGCGCGAGCGGGGCGGCCTCGCCCTCCTTGTGCGGCACGGCTGACGGGCCAACCGTCTGCCAGCCGCCCTGCTCGATCGGAATCAGCTGGCCGCCTTCCCACGGCCGCGCGCTGGAGGCTTTGCGGCCGGCATGGGCAAGCTGCATCCCGATCGCGGTGGAGGAATGCTTGCGCACCGAATGGAGGATCGGCTTCAAGGCGGCTTCGCAGGCATCGCTGTAGAGCCCGAGGCAGCCCGGCGTGATGCGGCCGATCGCCTCGACATGGGTCGCCTCGATGCAGAACATCGCCGCGCCCGACAGGCTGAGATTGTTGATGTGGGTGAAGTGCCAATCAGTGGCGACGCCGTCATCGGCCGAATACTGGCACATCGGCGACACCACGACGCGGTTCTTCAACGTCAGTCCGCGCAGCTTGATCGGAGAAAACAGGACGCTCATGCGGGGAGTTCCGGGGGATGGAGGATGGTGCATGGAGTGTAGTGAGGCAAACGCGGATTGCTAGGCGCGCGGCGGGAATGGGGGCCCGTGGGGCCATGCATTGCGGTGCTGGCTTGGTGCGAGCCTGCCTCCCAGCGTCATTGCGAGCGCAGCGAAGCAATCCAGAATCTCTCCGTAGAGGCAGACTGATCTTCCC
>NZ_PSRT01000029.1 GCF_004212635.1 Bradyrhizobium genosp. SA-3
CTGGTGCGCCCCCACGCGGCCTTCGCCGCATGCGCCGCGTCGAGGGCCGCCTCGACATCCTGCGCGTCGGAGCGCGCGATCTCGCAGACGACCTGGCCGGTCACCGGCGAGGCATTGTCGAAATACTTGCCCGAGATCGGCGCGACGAATTTGCCGCCGATGAAATTGTCATAGCGTTCGGCGAAGGGAACTTTGGTGACGCTGAGGAATTCCACCTTGTTCATTGATCACTCCCGATGTTTGCTGTTCGCGCAATTCGTCGCGTGGTCGCGACTTGCGCCGACGATGATGCGGGAGGTGTTTTCTGTCAGCCCGGGCGCGAGCGATGATGGCGCCGACCTGTCGCAGTTCTGCGACAGTGGTGCTTGCCCGCTTCCTCAAAGCAAAGGGCAGAAGGAGCGTTAGCGGCTTCCGCATCGTCATTGCGAGCGCAGCGAAGCAATCCAGAGTCCCTCCGCGGAAAGATTCTGGATTGCTTCGCTGCGCTCGCAATGACGGAGACAGAAAGCTCAGTGGTTCAGCTCGAACCGCTTCAGCTTCCGATGCAGCGTGGCGCGGCTGACGCCGAGCGCCTTGGCGGCCGCCGAAACGTTGCCACCCGCGCGGAGCAGCGCCCGCTGCAACACCGCGCGCTGACCGCCGGCAAGGTGGTCGTGTGCGGTGTCGCCGCCGAGGAGATCGGCGGCGGGCACCGGCTGCAACGCCCGGCCGAGGGCGATCCCGAGTCCGATCCGGGCAGAACGGGTTGCGCCGATCACGAGATCGTCCGCATCGACGGCAAGGAGGCCGCCGCAACTACCATCCGGGCCCTGCGTCAGCACGATGCGGGCATGGGTAAAGGCCCTGCGAAACAGGTCGGCCTCGATGCGCTTGGCCGCCTCGCCCGCCGCCAGCGCGATCAGACTGGAGAACGCGTCGGTGCGGTCGGCGCGGCAGGAGGAGACGTCAAGCACGCCCGCGAGCGCCGCCTCATGGTCGTAGATCGGAACGGCGGTGCAGCTCAAAAGCGTGTTGCGGGCGAAGAAGTGCTGGTCGCGATCGATCGTCAGCGGACGCTGCTCGACGAGGCAGGTGCCGATGCCGTTGGTGCCCTGGTGCTCCTCGCTCCAGAGCGCGCCGGTCCACAGGCCCCAGGATTGAAACGTCGCATCGTCCCCCGGCGTGCCACGGCGATCGACCGGAACGCCCTCGCCGTCCGCGAGCAACACGCAACAGCCGCTCGCGCCGACGGCCTGATACAGCCGGTCCATCGCACCTTGCGCGGCCGCCAGCAGCGACGCGATGCGCTCGCGGGCCTGAACCAGCTCAGCTTCGGTGAGCCGCATCGGTGAGTTGCGGCCGGCGGGATCGAGATGATGCAATCGGGACGAACGGCGCCACGAGGCCACGAGCGCGGACCGGGCCGCCTGGCCTGACGCGATGGCGGCCTCGACGCGGGCCGCGTGATGCGGGGGCGTTGACCCATTCATCACTGTTTCCTCCGGAAGGCAGTCTAGGCAGTGCCGGCACGGCCCGGTTGATCATGCGTCAATCTTGGGCGACTGCGAGGCATGAGCCCCCTTGCTGTGGCGCCGTCAAGGCAGCCGACCGCTTTTTGGCCTACGACTTTCGGTACAGCCGAGGGCCGAGCTGGTGGCCACCGGCAGCCGCTTTCGGTGTCGGTTTCGAATGCAGCGAAAACGCTATTTCGCCGGGATCATACGAACGAGATCATGCGGGTTGACATAGTCGAGCTGGTAGCGCGCCCGCTCGTCCAGCATATCAGGATCGATCCTGGACGTGCGTAGCAACGAGACGCGCTGCTCGCTCCTGGCGCGCTCGCGCTTGAGCTGTGCCAGCTCGCTGGTCAGCGCGATGATCTCCTGGTCCAGCTCCTGGCGGGCATTGAGGCCGTATTTGCCGGTGTAGGCGTTGACGCCGAAATAGCCGACGATCGCCGCCGCCATCGCATAGAGGGCAAGGCCGGTCAGGATCGATTTCAGGCGCGCGCGCGAGACCATCTTGGGAAGATGGGACAGGTTGGTTAAGGGAGTGCTAACCGTTCTCTCCCTACGCCCACTCCAGCCACCGATCGCAACGAGGCAAGCTATCTCCCCGCGCCATGGCCGGGCCTGTCCCGGCCATCCACGTTCTATGCCTGGGATGACGAAGAACGTGGATGCCCGGGACAAGCCCGGGCATGACGGAGAGTTGAGCGGCCTTGGCTTCCAGTTTCAGCCGTGATGCTTCGCGACGTGGGCGGCGAAGGCGTCGATATAGGCCTGGAGCACAGGCTTCAGCGACTCCTTGACCAGATTGCCCTCGGCATCAAAGGCGTCGCCAATGGCGTTCAGATAGGTCTCCGGCTGTTGCATGATCGGGCCGGTAATACCAGGCAGGATGGTTTGCAAATGCTTGGCCGCGCTGACCCCGCCGAGCGGGCCCGGCGAATTGGAGATGATGCCGACCGGCTTGCCATTGAAGGAGCTCTTGCCATAGGGCCGCGAGGCGACGTCGATGGCGTTCTTCAGAGCGCCAGGGATGGAGCGGTTGTATTCAGGCGTGACGAAGATGACGCCGTCCGCCTTCTGAAGCTTCTCGCGGAACGCCAGCCAGTCCGCGGGCGGCGCGCCCTCGAGGTCCTGGTTGAAGAACGAGATGCCCGCCGGCGTGATCACCTCGAGCTTGAGCGAGCTAGGTGCGAGCTTGGCGAGCGCATTGGCGATCTTGAGCGAAAAGCCGGCCTTGCGCACGCTGCCGGCGATTACGACGATATTGTAGGCCATGGAATGTCCTTCGAACTTGAGCGGGAGTGCCGGGAGCGCACTTAAGCGATCCGGACCGATGGATGCAAGTGCATGAACCGGCTCGATTTGGAAACGCTGCGTTTCTCGAACGTACCCCTTGGCTTCTCCGGGCGACATCGCGCCCTTTGACTGTTGGCCAAAACATTCGGGCCGCCAAGCGGCGGCCCGATCTCTCGCCCAAACGTCTAAGTCAGGTCAGATTGTCGGATTCCAGGCCGACGGGATCAGGCGATATTTGGCGCCGTCCTTCACGACATGCCCGACCGACGGGAAGGTGAAGTGGAAGCCGATCACGGTCGCTCTCTCGGCCGCCGCCATGTCGTAGAATTTGTGGCGGGTCGCCTGCGCCATCGCCGCATCATTGTCGAACATCACGTGCCAGTCCGGATTGCGCAGGAAGAATTCCGGAATGTTGGTGACATCGGACTGGATCAGCACTTTGGCATCGCCCGATGCGACCGCGAACGAGGTGTGGCCGGGCGTGTGGCCCGGCGTCGCGATCGAGGTGATGCCGGGCGCGACCTCCTTGCCCCACTCGTATTTGGTGACCTTGGATTCGAGGCCGGCAAAGGTCTTCTTCACGTTGGCGAAATAGTTCTTCATCATCGGGTTGGACTCGGCCTTGGCGGTGTTGTCCTCGTTGGTCCAGAACTCCCAGTCCTTGCCCGGCACCATGATCTCTGCATTCGGGAAGGCGAGCGCGCCATCGGCGAGACGGATGCCGTTAGTGTGATCAGGATGCAGATGCGACAGCAGCACGACGTCGATGTTCTTGGGGTCGACGCCAGCGGCCTGGAGATTTTGCAGGGTGCGGCCGACAGCGCCCTTGCTCGGCTCGAGATTGGCGACGCCATTGCCGGTGTCGATCAGCACGAGCTTGGAGCCGGTGTTGATGAGCTGCGGATTGAACGGCACCGTGACCATGCCCTTCGGCATGTAGGCCGCCTCGCCCGCGGCCAACGCTTCATCCTTCGGAATGTTGGCGACGAACTTTTCCGGCATCGGGAAGGTGCGCGCACCATCGTTGATCGAGGTGCACTCGTAGCTGCCGACCTTGTAGCGGTAGAAGCCCGGCGCCTGCGTCCCAGCCGGCGGCACTGAGGCATTGGCGGTGGTCGGTCCAAGCCCGGTAACGGCAGCCGCACTGAGGGCGGCGGCACCTGCGAGCAGGTGACGGCGATTGACGTCGGTCATGCAGAGATCCCCTTCTGAACGCCTTGCGGTTTTTCCGCTTTCAACGGCGGCGGGAATAATCCCCCGCTTCGCTCAGAAGGCAAGTCCCTTCTACCGGTGACGTGCCGTCGCACATCACGATTATTTATTTGGGTTGATGAGGAATTTTTCACCGGTCGCACGTTTGGCGTACACCGCGATATTGGCGAGGTCGAGCGCCTCGGCAAGCGAGACCACCTTGGTGTAGTGGCTGGCGAAGGTGGTCTTGAGCTCGGACGCGATGCGCTGGCGCAGGCGGCCGATCTCGGCCGGACCGATCTTCTGAAGGAACGGCGTGAGCAGCCAGCCACCGACGCCCCAGCTCAGGCCGAACGAGCGGTTCAGCTCGGTCGGCCGCGTGTCGAGGCTGCCGTAGATATAGACCTGCTTGTACACGTTGGAGCCATAGCGGCTGTATTCCTTCGCGGTCTTGTTGGCCGCGATCTCCATGGCGGTCAGGATCTGGCTCGCCAGCTTGCCGCCGCCGATAGCGTCGAAGGCAATCGTAGCGCCGGTCTCGACCAGCGCGTTGGTGAGGTCGTCCATGAAGCTCGCCGCGCTGGAATCCACAACATGCTTGGCGCCGATCTTGTGCAGGATGTCGGCCTGCTCCTTGCTGCGCACGATGTTGACGAGGCCGATGCCGTCCTTGATGCAGATCTTGTTGAGCATCTGGCCGAGATTGGAGGCGGCCGCCGTGTGCACCAGCGCCTTGTGGTTCTCCCGCCGCATCGTCTCGGTCATGCCGAGCGCGGTCAGCGGATTGACGAACCAGGAGGCGCCGTCGGCCGCCGTGGTGCCTGCCGGCAGCTCCATGACGTCGCGGACCTTCAGCACGCGATACTGAGTGTACATCGCGCCGCCGATCATCGACACCGTCTTGCCCATCAGCGCCTTCGCCGCATCCGATGATCCGGTCCGGATCACCGTGCCGGCCCCCTCGTTGCCGACCGGCAATGACTGATCGAACCTGGCCGCCATCATCCGCATCGCGCCCTCAGGCATTTTGGCGGTGATGACCGGCATCTCCTTGGTGCCGGAGGCCTGGGCAGCCGACATATCGGCGGCCCCGATCAGGAGCCCGAGGTCGGAAGGATTGATCGGGGTGGCTTCAACGCGGACCACGACCTCATCGTCGGCCGGCTCCGGTGTCGGGACATTCACGAGGGACAATTCCAGCTCGCCGCTCTTCTTCAGCAGCGAACGCAGTTGCAGTCCGGTGTTGCCGTCGCTCATGTCGATCCTCCCCTGTCCGTCTTTCGCGAGTCGAAGCGCCGGCTTATGCCAGCGCCTTCAGTGCCGCCTTGCCGCCGTAGAGCGCCTGCTTGCCGAGCTGCTGCTCGATGCGCAGGAGCTGGTTGTATTTGGCGGTGCGGTCGGACCGCGCAAGGGAGCCGGTCTTGATCTGACCGCAATTGGTGGCGACCGCGAGGTCGGCGATGGTGGAATCCTCGGTCTCGCCCGAGCGGTGCGACATGACAGAGGTGTAGCCGGCCTTATGCGCCATCTCGACGGCGGCGAGCGTCTCGGTCAGCGTGCCGATCTGGTTGACCTTGATCAGGATCGAGTTGGCTCGGCCCGCTTTGATGCCTTCGGCGAGGCGCTTGACGTTGGTGACGAAGAGATCGTCGCCGACGAGCTGGCACTTCTTGCCGATGAGGTCGGTGAGCTCCTTCCAGCCGTCCATGTCGTCTTCCGACATGCCGTCCTCGATCGTCACGATCGGATAGCGCGCGACGAGGTCCGCAAGGTACTTGGCCTGCTCGGAGATCGAGCGGGACTTGCCCTCGCCTTCATAGACGTACTTGCCGTCCCTAAAGAACTCGGTCGAGGCGCAGTCGAGCCCGAGCACGATGTCGGAGCCCGCCTTGAAGCCGGCCTTGCCGATCGCGTTCATGACGAAGTCGAGCGCCGCGTCCGCCGACGGCAGGTTCGGGGCGAAGCCGCCCTCGTCGCCGACATTGGTGTTGTGGCCGGCCTTCTTCAGCTCGGACTTCAGCGTGTGGAAGACTTCCGCGCCGTAGCGCAGGCCCTCGGCGAAGGATGACGCGCCGACCGGCAGGATCATGAATTCCTGGAAATCGATCGGGTTATCGGCATGCACGCCGCCATTGATGATGTTCATCATCGGCACCGGCAAGAGGCGCGCCGAGGTGCCGCCGACATAACGGTAGAGCGGCATGTCGAGCGAGTTCGCGGCCGCCTTGGCGCAGGCCAGCGACACACCGAGGATGGCGTTGGCGCCCAGCCGGCTCTTGTTCGGCGTGCCGTCGAGATCGATCATGATCTGGTCGATCTGGGCCTGCTGTTCGACGTCGAGGCCGCTCAGGGCCTCGAAGATCTCGCCATTGACGGCGCCGACTGCTTTGGAGACGCCCTTGCCGAGATAGCGGGCCTTGTCGCCGTCACGCAGTTCCACCGCCTCATGGGCACCGGTCGAGGCACCCGACGGCACCGCGGCGCGGCCGAGCGCGCCGTCTTCCAGCACGACATCGACCTCGACGGTGGGATTGCCCCGGCTATCGAGGATTTCGCGGCCAATGATGTCGATGATGGCGGTCATGATGTGCACTTCCGTTCGTTAGGGCTGATCGGTGCCGCGGGTCTTACACGGGCCGCAAGCAAATGTGAACGCTTGGACGAGCCGCTTCGACTGACGCGTGAAGCGCCTCAGATTATGTTTCGACAGCATCTCGTCGCGTCCAACCTCAATCCTAGACAGTCGGGGTAACGCCATGAATCGCCGCCAGTTTCTTGCCTCGAGCGCCGTCCTCCTCGCCGTCCGCCCAAGTTTTGCGCAGGAAGCCCCGTTCCGGACGAAATACTTCCCGATCAGCCCAGGCATCGGCCTGCATGATCTCACGCCCGCTCCTGACGGCACCGTGTGGTTCACGGCGCAAGGCAAGGGCCTGCTTGGCAGACTCGATCCAAAGGATGGCACCTTCAAGACGGTCAGCCTCGGCCAGGGCGCCGCCCCGCACGGTGTGACCATCGGCCCCGACGGCGCGCCATGGATCACCGAGGGCGGCCAGAATGCGATCGCGCGGGTCGATCCCGGCGATCTCAAGGTCACGCTGTTCCGCCTGCCGGAAAAGTTCGCTTCCGCCAATCTAAACACCGGCGTGTTCGATAAGGGAGGCACGTATTGGTTCACCGGGCAGTCCGGCTATTACGGCCGGCTTGTGCCGAAATCCGGCGAGATGACGGTCTTCAAGGCACCAAAAGGCATCGGGCCCTACGGCATCACCGTCACGCCCAAGGGCGACATCTGGTACGCCTCCCTCGCCGGCAGCTACATCGCCAAAGTCGATCTTGCAAACGGCAATGCCCGCGTCGTGCAGCCGCCGACACCGAATGCGGGCTCACGGCGCGTCTGGTCGGATTCAAAGAGCCGGATCTGGGTCAGCGAGTGGAACAGCGGGCATGTCTCGGTGCACGATCCCGCCGACGGCTCGTGGAAGACATGGAAGCTGCCAGGCGAACGCCCCCGCGCCTATGCCGTCTATGTCGACGACAAGGACAGGGTCTGGCTGAGCGATTTCTCCGCCAACGCCATCGTCCGTTTCGATCCCACGACCGAGCGGTTCAACGTCTTCGCCAGCGACAAAGCCAACGCCAATGTGCGACAGCTCGACGGCAGGCCGGGCGAACTGTGGGGTTGCGAGTCCGGCAACGACCGGATCGTCATGATCCAGACGATCGCGGCCGGTTGACGGCCGCGCCATTTGCGTCCATCCCGGCACCGAAACAGGATGTGACGACGATGGCGAAGAAATCCCTCCAGCTCGGCCGCGCGGTCGAGTGGCCGCACACACCGGAAGACGCCCAGCTCGACCGCGTGCCCAATCCGCAAAAGGGCACCGACTACATGGTGCGCTTCACCGTGCCGGAATTCACCTCGCTCTGCCCGGTCACGGGACAGCCGGATTTCGCGCATCTGGCGATCGACTACGCGCCGGGCGCGTGGCTGCTGGAGTCGAAATCGCTGAAACTCTACATCGCGAGCTTCCGCAATCACGGTGCCTTCCACGAGGACTGCACCGTGATGATCGGCAAGCGCATCGCGAGCGAAATCAAGCCGAAATGGCTCCGCATCGGCGGCTACTGGTATCCGCGCGGCGGCATCCCGATCGACGTGTTCTGGCAGACCGGCCGCGTGCCGAAGGGCCTGTGGGTGCCCGAGCAAGGCGTCGCGCCCTATCGCGGGCGGGGTTAGCTCCCTCTTGTCCAGCTTGGCGTGGCCCTGACCGACGTGCTCAGCCCCGCGCGTCTGACGGCGCCCGCAGCTTGAGCAGCTTCGCGCAAACGAAGCCCAGCACCACCATGATCACAGCGCTCGCGAACAGGGTCGGCATCTTGCCGGCATGCTGGAGGCCGAAGCCATAGGCGAGCGGACCGACGGTCTGCCCCATGAAGAAGAAGAACGAATGCAGCGACAGCGCGGTGGCGCGCGCCTCGACCGAGAGCTCGCTGGCGAAGACCTGGAGACAGCCATGGGCGATGTAGAAGCCCCATCCCATCACGATGAGATTCAGGGCCTGCACTTCCCAGCGTGGGCCGAAGGCGACGGCAATGAGCTGTGAGGCAACCAGCGTCATGCCCGCGATCATCATGCCCTTCATGCCGAGCCAAGGCAGCAGGCGCGACACCGTCAGCGTGTAGAACAAGCCGCCGACCGCAAAGCCCGCGATGACGATGCCGGCGATCGAGAGCGAGGTCTGGCCGAGCTCGAACAGGAACGAGGCGATGTAGGGAAACAGGCCGAGCACGCAACAACCCTCGATGAACACGGCCGAGTAGCAGACATAGGCGTTCGGATTGGTGAAGATGGTGCGATAGCCGGCCTTCAGCGCCGACAGGCTCGTCTTCGGCGGATGCTTGACCTTGGCGCCGTGAAAGCCGGCGGCAACCGCGATCGAGGCGGCGATCACGAGTACGCCGAGCACTGCGAGCACGCCGCGCCAGCCGAGGAAATCGCCGATCAGCCCGGAGGCCGAGGCGCCGAGCAGATTGCCGGTCATCGCGCCGGCGAGCGTGCGGCTGATCGCGACCTGGCGTTTCTCCGGCCCAACGAGATCGCTGGTCAGGCTCAGCGCCACCGGAAACACGCCGCCCGAGCCGATGCCGGCGAGAATGCGGGTCGCAAACAAAACCGAGAACGAGGTCGAAAGCGCGCCGAGGATGTTGGCAAGGCCGAGCAGCGCGAGGCAGCCGATCATCAGCCGCGTCTTGCCGAACAGATCGGCGGCAGCGCCGATGATGGGCTGGATGATCGAGAAGGTGAAGGCGAACACCGCGGCAAAGCCCGCGGCGGTCGCGATGCTGACGCCAAAATCCTCGGCGACATGCGGCAGCACCGGGTCGAGCGCGCGGGCCGAGAGCGCTGCGGCGAAGCTTGCGCCTGATATGACGTAGAGCGCTGTCGGCAAGCCGTGATCGTGCGGCCGCGCCTCGCCGTGCTGCATCAGCGCGGGCCGGTTTTGACAGATTCTTTGGCGAGCGCGTCGAACGCCATCAGTCTAGCGATCAGCCCCTCGAATTCGCGCAGCGGCACCATGTTGGGGCCATCGGAGGGCGCGCGATCAGGATCGGGATGGGTCTCGATGAAGACGCCGGCCACGCCAACGGCGACAGCCGCGCGTGCCAGCACCGGCACGAATTCGCGCTCGCCGCCCGACGACGTCCCCTTCCCGCCCGGCTGCTGCACCGAATGGGTGGCGTCGAAGATGACAGGGGCGCCGGTGGTGCGCGCCAGGATCGGCAGCGCGCGCATGTCGGAGACCAGCGTGTTGTAACCGAAGGAGGCGCCTCGCTCGGTGACGAGCACGTTGGGATTGTTCGCGCTCGTGATCTTGGTCACGACATTCGCCATGTCCCAGGGCGCCAGGAACTGGCCCTTCTTGACGTTGACGACCTTGCCGGTCGCGGCCGCAGCGAGAAGGAGATCGGTCTGCCGGCACAGGAAGGCGGGTATCTGCAAGATGTCGACGGCCTGCGCTACCTCGGCGCATTGCGTGGCCTCGTGCACGTCGGTCAGCACGGGCAAACCGAGCGAGGAGCGGATTTCGGCGAAGATCGGCAGCGATTGCGCAAGGCCCAGCCCGCGCGCCGCGGATGCGCTGGTGCGGTTGGCCTTGTCGAACGAGGTCTTGTAGACGAGGCCGATCTTCAGCCGCGCGGCGATCTCCTTCAGCGCGGAGGCGACCTCCAGCGCATGCTGGCGGCTCTCGAGCTGGCACGGCCCGGCAATGACCGAGATCGGCAGGTCATTGCCGAATTTGACCGTGCCGATGGTGACGACCGGCGCCGCTGATGTCGTAGAGCTCAAGGCAAATCCCTCGTTTCGGCGCGACCATAGCCGTGATGAGGGTCGGATCAACCCTCTTCCGCCCGGGCCATCAGAATATCAGGGTTGCGCCAGGGTTCCTCGCCGCGCGAGGGAATCGCTACTTGACCGCCGAAAAGGCGGTCGGCGCCAGGATCTGGCTGACGATGTTGCCGACGATCTGGCCGTCGGCTTCCGACTTCGCCCGCGCCTCGAGCCAGTCCGGATCGGTCATGAACGCGCCCCACTTCTTCTCGCGCTCGGCAAGCGAGTCCCAGGCCAGGAAATAGGTCAGCTCCTGGTTGGATTCACCGATCAGCGTGGTGAAGAACCCGGCCTGCTTGATGCCGTGCTTCTCCCAAATTTTCAGCGTGGCGGTCTCGAACCGCTTGAGCAGTGCCGGCAGGCGGCCGGGCACGCAGCGATACTGGCGCATTTCGTAGATCATTCATGTTCCTCCCTGAACAGGTCCGGCGGTTATAGCGGCTGGTCCCGACGGTGTCGTGAGCCCCGCCCGGTTGCCCCTGTGGCGTTCTGCGCATGGCTTGAGGTCGATCGGGGCCACTCCGCCGCAGCCGGTTCCCGCAATGCTGCCGCAATGATGCGGCCGCTAGAATGGCGCGGTTGAGATTGAGGTGCCGGATCATGCGGATTTTGCTCGTCGAGGACGAGGCCGAAATGGCCGATGCACTGGCGTCGGCGCTGAAGCGCTATGACATGGTGGTGGACCATGCCCCCTCGCTCGCCGAGGCCGAAGAGGCCATTTCTGCCGACGTCCACGCCGCCGTCCTGCTCGATCGCCAGCTTCCCGATGGCGACGGTCTCGCTTTGATCCCGAAACTGAGGGCGCGCGCCGACGGCGTGCCGATCATCGTGTTGACGGCGCGCGGCGAGCTCGCCGACCGGGTCGCCGGGCTCGACCGAGGGGCGGATGACTATCTGGCAAAACCGTTCGCGGTGGAGGAATTGCTGGCGCGTCTGCGTGCCGTGCTGCGCCGGCCCGGCCGGCTGCAGCCCGACATCATGCGCGCCGGCCGCCTTGCCTTCGACTTCGGCCATCGCGAGGCAAGCGTCGGCGGGGCTCCGCTCGAGCTGCCGCGGCGCGAGCTCCTGGTGCTGGAAGCCCTGGTACGCCGCATGGGCCGGACGGTGCTGCGCTCGGCGCTGGAAGAAGCCGTCTACAGTTTCGACGACGAGATCCAGTCGAATGCGCTCGATACGCACGTGTCGCGGCTCCGCCGCAAACTGGCCGAAGCCGATGCGCGCGTGGAGATCCACGGCATCAGCGGCGTCGGCTATCTCCTGAAGAAGCTGCCGTGAGCCGGCACGACGACCCATACTGCCTGCGCTCGCGGCTGAGCTGGCGGCTGCTTTCGCTGCAGGCCGCCCTGCTCGTCGCTCTCGTCGTCATCGTCGTCGGCGCGCTCTGCGCGTCGGGCTTCGTGCTGACCCAGCGGGACGAGGACCGCGTGATCGACATCGTGCAGCATGCGCTCGCGCGCGACGCTCAGGGTGGCCTCGCACTGCGACCGACCGACGAGCTGAAACAGTTGCGCGCAGAAACCCCGGACCTCTGGTTGCTGGTTCGCGACAGGCAGGGGCATTCGCTCAGCGAAGGCTCCGTCCCGGCCGAATTCGCCGCCATCGGCGGCGCCCTCGACCAGATCAGCCAGGCGCGGCTCGGCTGGCAGCTTTTCGAGGACGATCCGCGCAAGCCGCCGGCACGGCTGAAGCGCATCGACACCGGGGCCGGCAATGTGCAGGTCATCACGGCGACGCAGGGAAAATTGACCAGTGCCAAGGCGGTGTTCACGACGTCGCTCGTGTTGCTCGGCATCGCACTTCCCGGCCTGCTGTTGATGGGGACCGCGACCTTCATCGCGACACCGATTATCTTGCGGCGCGCGTTCAGGGGACTGGATACGACCGCGGACCAGGCGCGGCGGATCGATATTCACCAGCACGGCGCGCGATTATCGGCGGATTACATTCCGCTGGAGGTCGTGCCGCTCGTGACCGCGGTCAACGACGCGCTGGCGCGGCTCGACGAAGGCTATGCCCGGCACAAGCGCTTCGTCGCCGATGCCGCGCACGAGCTGCGCACACCGATCGCGATCCTGAACACGCGTCTGGAGTCACTTCCGCCGGGACCCGACAAGACCCGCCTGCTCGAGGATGCCGCGCGGCTCGCCACGCTCGCCGAGCAATTGCTCGACATCCAGCGACTCGACCGCTGCGGACATCCTTTCGCGCGGGTCGACCTCGTCGCAATCGCCCAGAGCGTCGCCGCCGAGCTTGCCCCGCTTGCCATCGCCGCGGGCTACGAGCTGGCGCTCGACGCACCGGAAACACCGATCGAGACACTCGGCGACACGGCCGCGCTCGAACGCGCGCTGACCAACCTCGTGCAGAATGCCATCCAGCACGGCCCGCGCCGCGGCACGATCGGCATCCGCGTCAGCAAGCCCGCATGCATCGAAGTCACCGACGAGGGCGCGGGCATTCCGCCCGATCAACACGAGCTGATCTTCGAGCCGTTCTATCGGCTCACGCCGCTCGATCGCGGTGCCGGCCTCGGCCTCAACATGGTTCGCGAGATCGTGCTGCTGCATCGCGGCCACGTCTCGGTGCTGGATGGAGCGAACGGCGGCGCATGCTTCAAGATCACATTGCCGCCGATCCGCGCCAATTGATCTTGGTCCGCATCGCCTCCGCAATGCTGTCGCAATGCATTCCCGTGAGATTGCGAGCCGCCTCTGATTTGCGAGGCGCGAAGCAAAATACCGGAGTGCGCATGCCCAACGATTTCCTCTCGTTCTTCCTCGCCTGGATGTCGGCCCCGCGTCAGGTCGGAGTGATCGCGCCGTCGAGCGCGGCACTGGCCGATCTCATCACGCGCGAGATCGACGCATCGACTGGCCCGATCCTCGAGCTCGGCCCCGGCACCGGCGCATTCACCTACAAGCTTTTGAAGCGCGGCGTGCGCCAGGAAGACCTCACGCTGGTCGAGTACGGCTCCGACTTCATGAAGCTGCTGCAGATGCGCTTTCCCGGGGCTCGCGTGTTATGGATGGATGCTGCCCGGCTCACCACGCATCGCCTTTATGAAGGCGCGCCGGTCGGCGCCGTGGTCAGCGGATTGCCGCTGCTCAACATGTCAATGCGCAAGGTCGTCTCGATCGTCAGTGGCGCATTCAGCTACATCCGCCCGGGCGGCGCGTTCTATCAGTTCACCTACGGCATGAGCTGCCCGGTGCCGCGCCCGGTGCTCGACCGGCTGGGCCTGCGCGCCAAGCTGGTGGATCGGGCGATGCTGAACGTGCCACCCGCTGCCGTCTACAGGCTGACGCGGCGGCCGCGGATCAAGGTCGTCACGGGATCGCATTCGCCCGAGGCTTCACGGCCGATCAAGCTGGATGATCACACCAGCCGGCTCTGCACCATCGCCGCCTGAATGAACGAGGCGAACAGCGGATGCGGCTCGAACGGGCGCGACTTCAGTTCGGGGTGGAACTGGACGCCGATGAACCAGGGATGATCCTCGTACTCGACGATCTCCGGCAGCACGCCGTCGGGCGACAGCCCAGAGAATTTCAGGCCGTGCTGCTCGAGGCGATCCTTGTAGGCCGTGTTCACCTCGTAGCGGTGGCGGTGACGTTCGGAGATTTCCGTCGCGCCGCCATAGACCTGCGAGACGCGGCTGCCGCGATTGAGCGTTGCCGGATAGGCCCCTAGCCGCATCGTGCCGCCGAGATCGCCGGCCTGCGAGCGCTTCTCGAGTTCGTTGCCGCGCAGCCACTCCGTCATCAGGCCGACCAGGGGCTCCTTGGTCGGACCGAATTCGGTGGAGTTGGCGTCCTCGATGCCGACGAGGTTTCGCGCGGCCTCGATCACCGCCATCTGCATGCCGAAGCAGATGCCGAAATACGGCACGTCGCGCTCGCGCGCGAATTGCGCCGCCTTGATCTTTCCCTCCGCGCCGCGCTGGCCGAAGCCGCCGGGCACCAGGATGCCGTTGACATGCTCGAGGAACGGCGCGGGATCTTCCTTCTCGAAGATCTCGCTCTCGATCCAGTCGAGATTGACCTTCACCTTGTTGGCGATGCCGCCATGCGACAGCGCCTCGATCAGCGACTTATACGCATCTTTCATGCCGGTGTACTTGCCGACGATGGCAATGGTGACATTGCCTTCGGGATTGCGGACGCGCTCGTTGATCTCTTGCCAGCTGCGCAGCTCCGGCGGAATCCGCGAGGCGATGCCGAAGGCGGCGAGCACTTCGTCGTCGAGGCCCGCATTGTGATAGGCCTCAGGGACAGCGTAAATGTTGTCGACGTCGCGCGCCTCGATCACGGCGCTTTCGCGCACGTTACAGAACAGCCCCAGCTTGCGCCGCTCCTCCTTCGGGATCGCGCGGTCGGTGCGGCAGAGCAGGATGTCCGGCTGGATGCCGATCGAGCGCAGCTCCTTCACCGAGTGCTGTGTCGGCTTGGTCTTGAGCTCGCCGGCGCTGGGGATATAGGGCAGCAGCGTGAGATGGATGTAGACGGCGTGATCGCGCGGCAGCTCGTTCTTGAGCTGGCGGATCGCCTCGAAGAACGGCAGGCCCTCGATGTCGCCGACGGTGCCGCCGATCTCGACCAGCACGAAATCGTAATCGTCATTGCCGTCGAGGACGAATTCCTTGATGGCGTTGGTGACGTGCGGAACCACCTGGATGGTCGCGCCGAGATAATCGCCGCGGCGCTCCTTGGAGATGATGTCCTGGTAGATGCGCCCCGTGGTGATGTTGTCGGCCTTGGTCGCCGGCCTGCCGGTGAAGCGCTCGTAGTGACCGAGATCGAGATCGGTCTCCGCGCCGTCATCGGTCACGAACACTTCGCCGTGCTGATACGGCGACATCGTTCCGGGATCGAGGTTGAGATAGGGGTCAAGCTTGCGGAGGCGGATCTTGTAGCCCCGGGCTTGCAACAGCGCACCGAGTGCCGCCGAAGCCAGACCCTTGCCGAGCGAAGAAACCACGCCGCCGGTGATGAATATGTACCGCGCCATGGGACTTAACCTCTAATCCCTCGAATTCGATTCGCCAAAGCGATTCGTATTCCGCCCCAAAGATTTTGCGGGCCTGTGGGTGATCCAGAACTGAAAGTGGTGACAGTGCCTTGATGGGGACTTTTGATGCAGGACGGTAGAAGCCGCCCTGCATGGCCCCCCTGCTTTATTGCGAGCGCGGCACCTGCGGGCCGGCGGGCGCCTGGTTCTGCTGCTGCTCGTCGGCCTTCTTCAGCGAATCCAGGATTCCGCCCGAGGTCGGCGGCGCGATCGGCGACCCGCCGGCCGGCTGGGTCTGCGACGGCTGGCCGATGATCGACGACGGCTTGCGGTCGTAGCCGGCATACCAGGACAGGAACAGGCTGGTGAGGAAGAAGCCAACGGCCAAAATAGCAGTGGTCCGCGTCAAAAGGTTCGCCGTGCCGCGGCTCGACATGAAGCCCGCGCCTCCGCCCATGCCGAGGCCGCCGCCTTCCGACTTCTGGAGCAGGACGGCGCCGATCATGACGGCGACGATCATGAGGTGGATGACGATGACAACGGTCTGCATAGTATCCTTCCGTCACAAGCGGGCGGCGCCTGACGGCGGCCGATCGCGCTTCGCGGGTTTTCCTGAAGTTGCGCGGTGTTACACGATCGGAGGGGGTATTGCCACCCCCGATCGGGTCCCGACCAACGGTTTGAATGAGTTAGGGACAGCCCTCTAGCTAGGGACAGCCCTTGGCGATCGCAAGGAAATCGGCCGCCTTCAGGCTGGCGCCGCCGACCAGCGCGCCGTTGACGTTCTTCACGGCCATCAGCTCGGCCGCATTCGAGGGCTTGACCGAGCCGCCGTAAAGGATCCGCATCTTGGCACCGTCGGCTTTGAACCGGGAACTCAGGAATTCGCGGATAAAGCCATGAATCTGCTCGACATCCTTGGCGGTGGGCGTCAGCCCGGTGCCGATCGCCCAGACCGGCTCATAGGCCACGACCAGATTGGCCGCGGTGGAGCCGTCCGGCAGTGAGCCGTCGAGCTGGCCACGCAGGACATCCAGGGTCTGGCCGGCGTCGCGCTGGCCTCGGGTCTCGCCGATACAGACGATCGCCGTCGCCCCGGCGCGCCAGGCTGCCTCGGCCTTCTGCCGGACCAGGGCATCGCCCTCGCCGTGGTCGGCGCGGCGCTCGGAATGGCCGACGATGATGGCGGTTGCGCCCGCATCCACCAGCATTTCGGCGGCGACATCGCCGGTATGGGCCCCTGAGGCCTTGGGATGGCAGTCCTGGGCCCCCACGGCGACCTTCTTGCCCCGCGCCTTGTCGGCGAAGGCGGCGATCAGGGTTGCAGGTGGGCAGACCAGCAGGTCGGCCTTGGCAGCCACGTCCGCCGCGCCGTTGAGCATGGCGTCGAATTCGGCAGCCTGGGCCTTCAGGCCGTTCATCTTCCAGTTGCCGGCGATCAGCGGTCGGATGGCGTCGGTCATGTCAATGTCCAGCAAAATGAGGTTTGTGCATGCGCTAGCAGAGCTGTCGCGGCAGTTCCAGAGACCAGGGGCTTTTAACCGCAGCTTCGAGGCGCCGCATGAGGTGAGGTTGCGGGGGGAAAGCCGCCACTTTATGATGATCTATCAATTTGGTGACGCGCTTTTGCGGAATCTGCATTAAGACGCGCTCCCGTTCCCCTCCTGCCAAACAAGTTGGACCAAATGCTTCGAGGAATGCGCAAGGCCTCATCAAACTGGCTCGGCAAGACCATTATGGCCGTGGTGATGGGCGTGTTGATCGTCAGTTTCGGCATTTGGGGCATCGCCGACATTTTCCGCGGCTTCGGGCAGTCCACGGTGGCCAAGATCGGCAGCACCGAGATTTCGCTCAACGAGTTCCGCCAGATCTACACCGACCGCTTGCAACAGATCAGCCGCCAGTTCGGCCGTCCGCTGACGCCCGATCAGGCGCGTGCCTTCGGCCTCGACCGCCAGGTGCTCCAGCAGACCATCGCCGAAGCCGCCATCGACGAAGAGGCGCGCCGGCTCGGGCTCGGCCAGTCCGACGACCAGATCCGCCAGGTCATCATGAACGACCCCAACTTCAAGGGAGTCGGCGGCAACTTCGATGCGAATCGCTTCCAGGCCGTGATCCGCAATTTCGGCTATACCGAGCAGCGCTACGTCGCCGAGCAGCGCAAAGTGTCGCTGCGCCGGCAGATCACCGGCACGATCGGCGCCGGCCTCGAGCCGCCGAAAACCATGCTCGACGCGTTGACGCGCTTCCAGAGCGAGCAGCGCGCCATCGAGTTCGTCAGGCTCGACGCCGCGCAGGCAGGCACCATCGATGCGCCCTCGCCCGAGACGCTCGCCGCCTATTTCGAGGATCACAAGGTCCAGTTCCGCGCGCCCGAATACCGCAAGATCGCCTTCGTCGTGGTCTCGCCGGAGGAGATCGGCAAGTGGACCGAGGTGTCGGACGACGACGCCAAGAAGGTGTTCGACCAGCGCAAGGACCGGCTCGGCACGCCGGAGAAGCGCCAGATCCAGCAGATCGTGTTTCCGAACGTGGCCGAGGCGCAGACCGCACGCGAGCGCCTCGTCGGTGGGATGTCGTTCGAGGACCTCGGCAAGGAGCGCGGCCTGAGCGTCTCCGACGTCGATCTCGGGCTCGTGACCAAGTCTTCGCTCGATCCCGCCGTTGGCGATGCCGCCTTCGCGCTTCCTGCAGGCGAGATCAGCCAGCCGATCCAGGGCGGTCTTGGCGTCGCGATCGTCAAGGTCGACAAGGTCGAGCCGGGCAAAGAGGCGGACTACGCCAGCGTTGCGGGCGACATCAAGCGCGAGATCGCGACCGAGCGCGCGCGCGTCAAGGTCGCCGATCTCCGCGACAAGATGGAGGACGAGCGCGGCGGCGGCTCCAGCGTGATCGACGCGGCGCAGAAGCTCGGGCTCACGGCCGTGACCATCGACGCCGTCGACCGTTCCGGCCGCGCTCCGAACGGCCAGCCGGTCGCCAACATTCCGCAGGGCCTCGACGTGGTGTCGCAGGCCTTCAACACCGACGTCGGCGTCGACAACGACTCGATCTCGTTCAAGGGCGGCTATGTCTGGTACGACGTCATCGCCATCACGCCCTCGCGCGACCGCAATCTCGACGAGGTCCGCGACCAAGTCGAGGCGCGCTGGCGCCAGGACCAGGTCGCGGCCAAGCTGAAGGCCAAGGCGACCGAGATGGTGCAGAAGCTCGAATCCGGCGGCAAGCTCGCCGATGAAGCTGCTGCAATCGGCGCCAAGGTCGAGACCGCGACCGGCTTCAAGCGCGACGATTCGCCCGCCGGCGTACCCGCAACCGTCGTATCGGCGGCCTTCCGCACCGCCAAGGACGGCGTCGGACAGACGCCCGTAAGCGGCGGCAGCGAAGTGATCGTCTTTCGCGTCACCGACATCGTCGAACCTACGGTGGACGCCGCTTCCGACGCGGTGAAGAAGCTGAAGGACAGCCTCGATCGCGCGCAGACCGAGGAGCAGGTCGCTTCCTACGTCAACAAGCTTGAAACCGACATCGGGACCACCATTAATCAGGCCGCCTTCGCGCAGGTGACCGGCGCGAATCAGTGAGTTGAAAGCACGCGATGGACGACCTGAAATCGATCATTGGAAAAGTGGCGACCGGCACCAGCCTGTCGCGTGACGAAGCCGCCTCCGCCTTCGATGCCATGATGTCGGGCGAAGCCACGCCCTCGCAGATGGGCGGCCTGTTGATGGCGCTCAGGGTGCGCGGCGAGACCGTGGACGAGATCACCGGCGCCGTTACGGCGATGCGCTCCAAGATGCTGGCCGTGACGGCGCCGCCTGACGCCGTCGACATCGTCGGCACCGGGGGCGACGGCTCCGGCTCGGTCAATGTCTCGACCTGCGCCTCCTTCATCGTCTCGGGCGCCGGCGTGCCGGTGGCCAAGCACGGTAACCGCGCGCTGTCCTCGCGCTCGGGCGCCGCCGACGTGCTGGCCTCGCTCGGCGTGAAGATCGACCTCAGGCCCGAGCAGGTCGGACATTGCGTGCGCGAATGCGGCATCGGCTTCATGTTCGCTCCCGCCCACCATCCCGCCATGAAGAACGTCGGCCCGACCCGGGTCGAGCTTGCGACGCGCACGATCTTCAACCTGCTCGGCCCCCTGTCCAATCCGGCCGGCGTCAAGCGGCAGATGGTCGGCGTATTCTCGCGGCAATGGGTGCAGCCGCTGGCGCAGGTGCTCAAGAACCTCGGCTCGGAATCCGCCTGGGTGGTGCACGGCTCCGACGGCCTCGACGAGATCACCCTGACGGGCCCGACCTTCGTCTCCGCCCTCCACAATGGCGAGATCCGGAATTTCGAGGTGACGCCGGAGGAGGCCGGCCTGTCGCGTTGCGAGACTGGCGCACTCAAAGGCGGCGACGCCGAGGCCAACGCGATCGCGCTGCAAAGCGTGCTCGACGGCAAGCCGAGCCCCTACCGCGACGTCGCGCTGATCAACGCTGCCGCCGCGCTTGTCGTGGCCGGACGCGCCAAGGATCTCAAGGAGGGCGTTGCGATCGGCGCGAAGTCGCTCGACAGCGGCGCCGCAAGCGCGCGGCTGAAACATCTGATCGCGGTCTCGAACGGCTGAGCCTGACATGTCGGATATCCTGACCAAGATCGAAGCCTACAAGCGCGAGGAGATTGCTGCGGCCAAGCGCGCGCAGCCGCTTTCGATTGTCGAGGCACAGGCCAAGGCGCAAGCCGCACCGCGCGGCTTCATGCGCGCGATCAAGGCGAAGCACACCAATGGCGACTACGCGCTGATCGCCGAGGTCAAGAAGGCCTCGCCGTCGAAAGGGTTGATCCGCGCGGATTTCGATCCGCCGCTCCTCGCCAAGGCCTATGAGGCCGGCGGCGCCGCCTGTCTCTCGGTGCTGACCGACACGCCGTCGTTCCAGGGTCATCTCGACTTCATGGTGGCGGCGCGCGCGGCAACGTCACTGCCGGTGCTGCGCAAGGATTTCATGTTCGACACCTATCAGGTGGCGGAGGCTCGCGCGCATGGTGCCGATTGCATCCTGATCATCATGGCCGCGCTCGACGATGCGACCGCTGGGGATCTCGAAGATGCCGCCTTCGACTACGGCATGGATGTGCTGATCGAGATCCATGACCACGCCGAGCTCGACCGCGCGCTGAAACTTCGCTCGGCGATGATCGGCGTCAACAACCGCAATTTGCGCACCTTCGAGACCACGCTTGCGACCAGCGAGGCGCTGGCGCCGCTGATCCCTGCGGACCGACTGATGGTCGGCGAGAGCGGCATCTTCACAGCCGCAGACCTTGCACGGCTCGAGCGCGTCGGCATGTCGACCTTCCTGGTCGGCGAGAGCCTGATGCGGCAGGCCGACGTCACCGCTGCGACGCGCACGCTGCTCGCGCGCGAGACGGCGGCGCCCGCGACGGGCACGCGCTGACATGGCGCGCAAGCCTTCCAAGTCCAAGACCAAGTTCAAGTCCGAGAAGGCCGGCCCTGCCCTCACCCATATTGGCGCCTCCGGCGAAGCGCGGATGGTGGACGTGTCGGACAAGCCCGCGACCGAGCGGCTTGCGGTGGCGGAAGGCCGCGTCATCATGACCAAGGCGACGCTCGATCTGATCGCGTCCGGCAACGCCAAGAAAGGCGACGTGCTCGGCACCGCGCGCATCGCCGGCATCATGGCCGCCAAGCGCACCTCCGAGCTGATCCCGCTCTGCCATCCGCTCGCGCTGTCGAAGGTCACGGTCGAGATCGAGCCCGATGCGAAACTGCCGGGCTGCCTCGTCCGCGCCAGCGTGAAGGTCACCGGTCCCACCGGCGTCGAGATGGAGGCGCTCACGGCGGTCTCGGTCGCCTGCCTCACCATCTACGACATGATCAAGGCGGTGGAGCGCGGCGTGCGCATCGAGGGGATCCATCTCGTCGAGAAGCTCGGCGGCAAGTCCGGCCATTATCGCGCCTGAAGCCGGCCCACTTCAGCGGTTTGCCTCTCGCGCCGCGCGCATCGATTGCTTTTGTGCGCGGCCATTCACGTTGCGTTAACCGCGCTTCCTAACTTTGCCTCCACACCGTTCCCGTAAACCAACGGATGTTTTCGGGGCCAAGAATTGATCCTGGCGTGTGCACGGCAATGATCCAGCATGATGACGAGATTCGGCAGTCGCCTCTTTGACCAGGCCTTCGTGCGCAGCGGACCGATCCGCTGGCTGGTGGTGGGCGGCACGCTGCTGATCGCGGCGATCGCCGTCGGCGCGACGCTGATGGCGCAGAATTTCCGTGAACGCGCACTGCGCAACTCCGGCCGCGAGCTCGAAAACACCGTGCTGATGCTCGCCCATCATTTCGACCAGCAATTGCAGGATTTCGCGGTCATCCAGAAGGATTTCGTCGACCACGTCCGCGCAACCGGCATCAATAATGCGGAGGATTATCGCAAGCGTCTCTCGGGGCACGACATCCACCGGATGCTGCGCTCGAAGATCGAGGCGCTGCCCTACATGGGCGGGGTCAACGTCATCGACGCCGAAGGTAATCTGGTCAACTCGTCGACGGCATGGCCGGCCCCGAATGTGAACGTTGCCGATCGCGCCTATTTCCGCACCTTCAAATACGATCCCTATTCGCCTGACGTGCTGATCGAGCCACTGCACAGCCGCATCTCGGGTGCCTGGACCATCCTGATCGTCCGCAAGATCCTTGGACCGAACGGCGAGTTCCTGGGCGTCGTCGGGCGCGGCATCGAGCCCGCCAATTTCGAGAAGTTTTTCGCTTCCGTCGTGCTCGGCGAAGGCGCGGCGATCTCGATGCTGCATCGAGACGGCACGCTGCTCGCCCGCTATCCCCTTTCCAGCGAATTGATGGGGCGGAATTTCAAGTCCGGCCCGTTCTCGCATCAGAGGGTTTTCGGGCTCGATCACTTCGCAGGCCGCTTCGTGAGCCCTATCGATGGCGACGACCGGCTGATCTCCTCGCGCGCCCTGCCCCACTTTCCGATCCTGATCATGGCCACCATGACGCGCGCGGCGGCCCTGGCGGACTGGCGCGAGCAGATCGGCATCCTGATCTCGGTCGCCGCCTCTTCCGCGCTCGCCATCGCCGGCGTGCTGATCGCGATCGTGCGCAAGCTGCTGGAGCAGCACCGCCTCTCGCGGGAACGGCTGACGCTGGAAAAGCAGCGTCTCGACCGCGCTGTCAACAACATGACGCAGGGCCTCCTGCTGTTCGATGCCGAGCGGCGTCTCGTGATCTGCAACCAGCGCTACATCGAGATGTACGGGCTGTCGGCCCAGACCGTGAAGCCCGGTTGCAGCTTCCACGACATCATCGCTCATCGCAAAGCGACGGGCTCCTTCACCGGCAATGTCGATCAATATGTCGCGCGCGTGCTGCGCGACATCCACCTGCGCAACTCCATGGTGGTCGACACCTCCGACGGCCGCTCGATCCAGATCGTCAACGAACCGCTCGCGGACGGCGGCTGGGTCGCGACACATGAGGACATCACCGAGCGCCGGCGGACCGAGGAACGCATCACCCATCTCGCCCATTACGACGCGCTGACCGACCTGCCCAACCGCGCCATGTTCCACGAGCATCTGCGCGAAGAGCTGGGTACCATCGCCGACGGCGAAGAGATCGCGGTGCACTACATCGACATCGACGAGTTCAAGGGCGTCAACGATGCACTGGGTCATCTCGTCGGCGACGAGCTGTTGAAATCGGTCGCACAGAGCCTTCGCCGCTGCGCAGGTCCGATGGACTTCGTGGCGCGGCTCGGCGGCGATGAATTCGCCATCGTACAGAGCGCAGTAACATCGCTGGAGGAGGTCAACGAGCTCGTCGCGCGGGTGTTCGAGACCATTCGCATGCCGTTCGACTGCATGGGCCATCATCTCACCACGGACGCCAGCATAGGCATCGCGCTTGCACCGAGACACGGGACCGCGCTGGACCAGATCCTGAAGAATGCCGATATGGCGATGTATGCGGCCAAAGCCGCCGGCCGCCGCACCTATCGCTTCTTCGAACCGGAGATGGACGCCAAGGTCCGCGAGCGGCGGCAGCTCGAGATCGACCTGCGCCACGCCATCGTCCATGGCGGCCTCGAGGTCTATTACCAGCCCTGCCTCGGCCTGAAGGACGACCGCATTACCGGATGCGAGGCGCTGGTACGCTGGCGCCATCCCGAGCGCGGAATGGTCTCACCGGCCGAATTCATTCCGATCGCCGAAGACACCGGCCTGATCAACGAGATCGGCGAATGGGTGCTGGCGACCGCCTGCAGGGATGCAGCAAACTGGCCCGACGACATTCGCCTCGCCGTCAACGTCTCGCCGGTGCAGTTCAAGAGCGGCACGCTGGCGCTGAAGATCATGGCCGCGCTCGCCGCTTCCAATTTGCCGGCGAGCCGGCTCGAGCTCGAGATCACCGAGGCCGTGCTGATCCGCGACGACGACGCCGCGCTCGCGATCCTGCACCAGCTTCGCGCCATTGGCGTGCGCATCGCGCTGGACGATTTCGGCACCGGCTACTCGTCGCTGAGCTATCTGCACCGCTTCCCCTTCGACAAGATCAAGATCGACCGCTGCTTCGTCGACGACATCGCCGGCCCCGACGGCTCCGCCAGCATCGTCCAGGCCGTCGTCAACCTCGCGGCCGCCCGCCGCATGACCACGACGGCCGAGGGCGTCGAGACCGAAGAGCAGCAGCGCCTGCTCCGCGCGCTTGGCTGTTCCGAGATGCAGGGCTATCTGTTCAGCGCCGCGAAACCCGCCGACAAGATGCTGGAGCTGTTCGCGCTGCATCGCAGCCGTCTCGCCCAGCGCGGTGGCGAGGAAATCCGCCGCCGCGAGGCAGGCTAGCGGGGTCTTCGACAAGCGGGCTGATCCTTTTGGCTTGACGGCTTCATCCCCGCGATGAAGTGCTGGTGGAGCGTGACCGCGCTCGCCGCTGGGCCGAGTGCGACGGCCGCTACGAGGCGACGTTTGCCGCCATGAACCCGAGCTGAGACGGCAGCCCCAAACGAAATCGCCCGGGAGCGGTCATCCGCTCCCGGGCGATTCCAGACGTCGCAAGAATTAGTTCGGCACCGCCGCCTTCGACCCTGGCTTCGAGGCAACCGCATTCGCGGTGACACCGTGCAAGAAGTCGAAAGCCGTATGCAGGGCTTTGTCGTCCTTCTCTTCCGGCGGGACGTAGGATTGTGATCCGGTCTGCTCGGTGCCGTCGGCGGCCTGCAGATGCCCGCGCATCTGGGATTCCGCCATGGTGTCCATCCGGCCCTTCAGCTCGGGCGGCACATCCTGCAGGATCTCGATGTCGGGCGCGATGCCCTGGGCCTGAATCGAGCGGCCCGACGGCGTGTAGTAGCGCGCCGTGGTCAGCGCCAGCGCACCGTTGCCGGCGCCGAGCGGAATGATCGTCTGCACCGAGCCCTTGCCGAACGAGCGCGTTCCGATGATCGTCGCACGCTTGTGGTCATGCAGTGCGCCGGCCACGATCTCGGAAGCCGAAGCCGAGCCGCCATTGACCAGAATCACCAGCGGCTTGCCCTTGGTGAGATCGCCGCCATGCGCCGTGAAGCGCTGGGTCTCTTCCGGATTGCGCCCGCGGGTCGAAACGACCTCGCCGCGCTGAAGGAATGCGCTCGACACCGAGACGGCCTGATCGAGCAGACCGCCTGGATTGTTGCGCAGGTCCATCACGTAGCCTGCGAGCTTCTCCGACGGGACCTGCTTGGAGATCGATGCAATAGCCTTCTTCAGGCCGTCGGCGGTCTGCTCGTTGAACGAGGTGATGCGGATATAGCCGATGTCGCCGTTCTCGACGTGGAAGCGCACCGGGCGCACATGGATGATCTCGCGGGTGATCGCGACGTCGAGCGGCGCGTCGGCCCCCTTGCGCACGATGGTGAGCTTGGTTTTGGTGTCGACCGGGCCCTTCATTTTGTTGACGGCCTGCTCGAGCGTCATGCCCTGCACGGCCTCGCCGTCGATCTTGCTGATGAGGTCACCGGACATGATGCCGGCCTTCGAGGCCGGTGTGTCGTCGATCGGCGAGACGACCTTGACGAGGCCATCCTCCATCGTGACCTCGATGCCGAGCCCGCCAAACTCGCCGGAGGTGGTCTCCTGCATCTCGGTCCAGGCCTTGGCGTTCATGTAGCGCGAATGCGGGTCGAGCGAGGTCACCATGCCCGTGACCGCGCCTTCGATCAGCTTGGCGTTGTCGGGCTTCTCGACATAGTTCGCCTTTACCCGCTCGAACACTGCGCCAAACAAGTTGAGCTGGGAATAGGCATCATCCGCGCTCGCCGCCGCCCGTGCCGCCCACACGCCGCCGTGGGGACTGGCTACCAGAAGGGTCAGACACGCTCCCGTGAGCGCGCCCAGGGGGAACAGCAGGTTTTTCCGCATGGATTGACTGGCCTTTTGCTTAGCGGTTCTCTTGAGGGGCTTGTCTCTCGGGCTTGGAAGCCGCCATGCAAATGGCGATCCAAGTCACGTCTCACAACACCATTCTGGTTTCTTCAAGGCCGGCCCGCCGTGCCGGCGGTACGGCGAAGAAATCCCTTCGCCGTGGCTTAAACTATTGGCAACGTTCCGAAACCACTTTGCGCAAAGCGGACATCGGTCGGCCGCCCACGCCTCGCAGCTATGCGATTTTAGGATGGTTTTGGAGGGCCGGACGCGATAGGCGATGGCGATAAGACTTCAAATTCTCGGGAGGACAACAATGAACGACGCGCCCCGCATCCGGCCGGAAAGGAACGTCGAACTCGGCGCCAGCAACGAGCCGTTCCAGAACCTGCACGAATTCATCCGGAAAGCGCGCGCCAACCTCAACCAGAATGCCTGGGACTACATCGTCGGCGCTGCCGAGACCGAGACCACGATGCGCCGGAACCGAATGGCGCTGGACGAGATCGCCTTCCGCCCCCGCGTGCTGCGCGATGTTCGCAAAGTCGACGGCTCGGTCGAGCAACTCGGCCGCAGGATGCGGCTGCCGGTGGTGCTCGCCCCGGTCGGTGCGCTCGAAATCTTCGATCCCGATGGTGCGGCAAGCGTGGCGCGCGCCGCCGGCACCTTCGGTGCGGCGCACATGTTGAGCTCGGTGTCCGAGCCCGGCCTGGAAAAGACTGCCGAGGCCGCGCCCGACGCGCTGCGGCTCTATCAGCTCTATGTCCGCGGCGACGATGCCTTCGTCGCCGATGTCGTCAGCCGTTCCGAGAAGAACGGCTATGCCGCATTCTGCCTGACCGTCGACACCGCCCATTACAGCCGTCGCGAACGTGACATCGCCAAGCGCTACGTTCGCGAAAGCCGCCTGCGCGCGACCGGCGGTGACTACCAGAAGGGTCTGGAATGGCGGACCGTGAAGATGATCAAGGACAAGTTCAGGATCCCGCTGATCCTGAAGGGCATTGCCACGGCCGAGGACGCACAGATCGCGATCGATCACGGTGTCGAGTGGATCTACGTCTCCAACCATGGCGGCCGTCAGCTCGATCATGGCCGCGGCGCCATGCATGTGCTGCCTGAAATCGTCGAGGCCGTGAAGGGCCGTGCCAAGATTATGGTCGATGGCGGCTTCTGCCGCGGCACCGACATCGTCAAGGCGATCGCGGCGGGCGCCGACATCGTCGGTATCGGCCGGCTGCAGTGCTGGGCGCTGGCGGCGGCCGGCGAAGCCGGCGTGATGCGAATGCTGGAACTGCTGGAGGACGAAGTGCTGCGCTGCCTCGGCCTCTTGGGTGCCACCTCGTTCGCCGAGGTCGACAAGTCCTGCCTGCATCAGGCGACCGCAACGAATGCGCCGAGCGTGTTCAGCGCGTTCCCGCTGTTCGACCACGACCCCTATCGATACTGACGTGAAAGGATACGATGACCTCGCTCTCTCCCGGCAGCGCTGATGCGCTCCTGTTCGATCTCGGACGCGTGGTGCTCGACATCGATTTCTCCAAGGCGATCGCCTGCTGGGCGGGACATGCCGGCTGCCAGCCCGAGGCCATCGTCGCGCGCTATGTGCGTGACGAGGCCTACCGGCTGCACGAGGTCGGCAAGATCAGCGACGAGGATTATTTCCAATCGCTGCGTTCATCGCTCGGGATCGGCATTTCCGATGCGCAGTTTCTGGAGGGATGGAACGCGATCTTCGCCGGCGAGATGCCTGATATCGCCGAGCTTTTGCCGCGGGCGGCCAAGCAGATGCCGCTCTATGCCTTCTCCAACACCAACCGGCCGCATGTCGACTATTTCTCGAAGGAATATGCGGGCGTGCTCGGGCATTTCCGCGAGCTCTATTTGTCGTCCAGCATCGGCCTGCGCAAACCGGATGCGGAGGCGTTCGACCATGTCGTGACCGCGATCGGCGTGCCGGCCAGCCGAACCGTGTTTTTCGACGACCTTGCCGAGAACATCGAAGGGGCGCGGGCGCGCGGATTGACCGCGGTGCATGTCACCTCGCCCGGCGACGTCGGCAACGCCTTGCGAGCGTTGGGAATTTGACCGCCGGCGCCCCGGCCGGATCTGGTCGGGTTCCCGGGACCAAATCTGCTTGGGATGCGGAACCAAATCACCTTGTGCATTTTTGTACAAAGTTCCGGGAACGGAATACTTCCTTCCGGACTCTATGAGTCCGTTGGGACTTCTACATCGGACTTATTCTCGTGCTGGGCAAAGCCTACCTCACAAAGCAAGCCTCTCTGCTGCTCGAATTCGCCAGAACCACCTCGGATTCGCGCCTCTCCGCCAAGCTCATCAGCAAGGCCGCCGACCTGAAATCCCAGGCCGATCCGCTGCCGGACAAGGATCAGGGCCCCAAAGCTCCGGACGTCGCGCTGGACGACGTTTCGGATCGACCGAGCGGGAGTTGACCAATGCTGGCCGTGGCGCTCGTCCTTCTCGTCCTCGCCATGGCCATCCTCGTGCCGGTCTGTCTCGCCTTTCGGATCATGCCGCGGCGGACTTGAGCCGCCTCAGGCGTCCGAGTGCTCGCGTTCCTGCGCGGGATGCTGGGCCGTGAGAATGATGACTTCGCCAGCCTCTTCGTCCAGTGTGTAATAAACCAGATAAGGATACCGCCGCGTCACCAGCTTGCGTACGCCCTCGACCTTCTGCGGTCTCCCAAGTCGCGGAAAGCGAACGAGATTCTGAAGCGATTCAAGGATCGCAGCGCGCACGCGCAACGCGCCTTGCGGGCTATGCTTCCTGACGTAGTCGGCAATGCTAATCAGGTCTTGTGCCGCGCGTGGCGTGAATCTGAGTTTCATCGCTCGAAGCGGCGGAACGCGGCTTCGATCTCGACATCAGACGCAAATTGCCGGAGGTTCGCTTGTGCGAGCCCCTCAAGGACCGCCGGAAGATGCCCGGGATCGATTTGCTCGGGCTCCCCTACGTTACCGGTCAAAGCCAACATCGCGCGCGCGATCTCGTCCTGGCTATCCGCAGGGAGCTGCCGCACGGCTTCGAGCGCTTTTTCGAGCAATTTCGTCATCGACGCGAAGATAAGGCGCGGTTGCGCCGAAAGGAAGTGTGTCTTCTCACTCCATTGAGCGTCCCTTTTGCCTCGGCCCTTCGGCTCGGCTAGAACCCTGCCGACCGAGTCCTAGTGATTTGTTGCGGAGTTCGCCCGTGGCCCTCATGCCGGTTTCCGATGCGCTTGCCGCCCTGCTTGCCGGCGCGGAGCCTCTGGCCGAGGAAATGGCCGCGCTCGACGCGGCCTTCCACCGTGTGCTCGCCCGCGACGTGGCGGCGCTGCGCACGCAGCCGCCGGAAGCAATGTCGGCGATGGATGGCTATGCCGTGCGCGCGGCCGACGCGGGGGCGATCGATTCCCAGTTGACGGTGATTGGCGAGGTGGCGGCGGGTCGTCCGTTCGCGGGAACGGTCGGCCCTGGCGAAGCCGTGCGGATCTTCACCGGCGGCGTCGTTCCCAACGGTGCCGACGCGGTCGTGATCCAGGAGGATACGGTCGCGGACGGCAAGCGCATCACGATCAAGGAAGCCGCGATTCCCGGTCGGCACATCCGCCCCGCAGGCGTCGACTTCTCCCAAGGCGACGTGCTCCTGCGCAAGGGAACCCGCCTCACCGAACGCGACCTCGCGCTCGCCGCCGCCATGAATCACCCCCAGCTTGCCGTCTGCCGCCGTCCGAAGGTCGCAATCCTCGCCACCGGCGACGAATTGGTGATGCCGGGCACCACGCCCAGCCATGGCCAGATCGTCTATTCCAACGGCTACGCCCTGCACGCGCTCGCCCGCAGCGAGGGGGCCGATACCATCGACCTCGGCATTGCCGCCGATACGCTGGAGGCCACCACCGCCGGCATCCGCCGTGCCCGCGAGAGCGGCGCCGACATCCTGGTCACGACCGGCGGAGCATCGGTCGGCGACCACGATCTGGTCCAGCAGGCGCTGAGGGACGAAGGTATCTCGATGGCGTTCTGGAAGATTGCGATGCGCCCGGGCAAGCCGATGATGCATGGGCGGCTCGGTGCGACGCGCGTGATCGGCCTGCCGGGTAATCCAGTGTCATCCTATGTGTGCGCCTACCTGTTCATGGTGCCGCTGATTCGCGCCTTGTCGGGACGATCCATGATTCATCACCGCCATGAGCGCGCCGTGCTCGGCCGCGATGTGGGCGCAAACGATATGCGCGCGGATTATCTTCGCGCACGTCTGGAACAGCGCGACGACGACACGCTGGTGGCCATTCCCGTCAACCACCAGGATTCCTCGCTGCTTGCGAATCTCGCTGCGGCACAGGCACTTCTCGTGCGCGCACCGTTCGCGCCGAAAGCCGGAGCCGGCTCGCCTTGCGAAGTGCTGCGCCTGCCCGTCTGAGCGCATCCACCACACGTGTTCCGCGAACTTTGTCGCGTTCACGCTAAATTAAGCAGTTGCGGAACACATATCGAACATATAGTGTCCGTTCATGATTTGTTTCGAGGATGTAGCGGTTCGCCGCTCCAATCAGCGTCTCGGAATCGAACGACATCAACCGGGGGACTTTGGTCGAGATGTTAACGCGCAAACAATACGAGCTTCTGCGGTTCATCAGCGAACGTCTGAAGGAAAGCGGCGTGCCGCCCTCCTTCGACGAGATGAAGGATGCGCTCGACCTGCGCTCTAAATCGGGCATCCATCGCCTGATCACCGCGCTGGAGGAGCGCGGCTTCATCCGCCGCCTGCCCAACCGCGCCCGTGCCATCGAGGTGATCAAGCTGCCTGAGCTCCAGGCCGCCGCCGGCAACCGCCGCGGATTCACGCCGAGCGTCATCGAGGGTAATCTCGGCAAGGTGCGCGCGAGCTCCAGCCCGCCCGCGGACGAGGGCGAGCGTCCCGTTGCGGTGCCGGTGATGGGTCGCATCGCAGCCGGTACGCCGATCGAAGCGTTGCAGACCCGCAGTCACACCATCAGCGTACCGCCCGACATGCTGGGCTCGGGCGAACACTACGCGCTCGAAGTGCGCGGCGATTCGATGGTCGAGGCCGGCATCCTCGACGGCGACATGGCGCTGATCCAGCGCAACGAGAGCGCCGATACCGGCGACATCGTGGTGGCGCTGATCGACGATGAGGAAGCGACGCTCAAGCGCTTCCGCCGCCGCGGCGCCTCGATCGCGCTCGAGCCCGCCAACGCCGCCTACGAGGTCCGCATCCTGCCACCGAACCGGGTGAAGATTCAGGGCAAGCTGATCGGGCTGTACCGCAAGTACTGAGACGACCCAGCGGTCATTCGATACCAATGATTCCGATTGGAGCGAACGGATTGTCCGCTCCAATTGGATAGTTTTTCTGGTCTTGGGCAGATTATCGGGCCCCTCTCCCTGCGCTACGTCCTCGGCAGCCGCCCGAAGCACTCATCGCTTTACGACTCAAGAGATCGAGGAGACAACGATGCGCAGGATCGTTTTGAGCGCCGTCGCAACTGTGTTGATCGCTGCATCGGCAACGCAAGCATTCGCAGCACAATTGCAGCACCATCCCCGCAAGTCGGCGCACGCGACAACGACCGAGCAATTCCGCAGCGCCCGAAATGCCGTCGCGCAACAGCCACGGCCGAGTTGGCCATACTCCGGATGGTCGGCGCCCGCAGGCCGCTGACGCTCGCATCCGCCAAATGCATTGAAGCGAGCTTTGTTCCTATTGGAGTCGGGAAAGATAATGTGATCGCATCCGGCTGACGCCAGCCGCAGATTCGCCCACAACCAAGCAGAACGTTACGTGCTTCCACTCTGATAGAGGCTTGCGCCTCCGAAAGAGGCGTGGGTTGCTATCTTCGAATAGGAGCACCCGATGTGTGACTACAGCCTGCATGCCGTTGCATCGCGCCCCGCCGAAGTCGGCGAGACGATCGTGTCGACAACATTCCGCGGCACCTCGACGCGCGGCTTTGCTTCCGCGGCCGACCCGACCGTGGCCGTCTGCCTGCTGCCGGGAACGGAGCTCGCCTTCGCCGACAACGTCCGTTACGACAATCGCTGGATCTGGACGCGCACGATCAACTCCCGCGTCGGCAAGTTCGGCAAGATCGATCCGCACATTCCCGATCGCCATCATGATGCGATCGAATTCCCCGACGGCAAATACGTGCTGGTGACGCAGCTCGTCGAAGGCCAGCGCGCAACCGTGCTGCAATTGCCGGTGACGCAGCCGGTAAGCGAGCGCGAGCACAAGCCGCAGATCGATACCGACAGCCGGCCGACGATCACGCGTCTGCCGATCGGCTGAGCCGTCCCTGGCCGCCAGGTCGGCCAGGATTGAAATTGCCATCGCCGGCCGAGGCCGGCGAGACGGTATGATTTATGTTCTGCGGAAGTCCGGTCGAACCCGGACCAACTCCTCGCATTTGTTCTTAATCGTCTGGCCTTAGTCGTCCGCCTGCAAGTCGGTCTCTGCCGGAGTTGCGTCCCGGTTGCGGGCCGCAGCCGTCCTCGGCGCAAGGCTCCCGTCGAAATCACCCTCGCCAGCGCCGGCCGGCAGCCAGGGACGACTTGTGCCTCTTGCTCTTACAGCCTGAACTGCAAAACCGTCACCACGCTGCGTCAACGCCAGCGCGCCTTGGCTGGTGAGACGTTGCCGATCGACCACCATCGCCGCACAATCCGGCGGCGCGGGCCGCCGCGTCACCACCAGCGCGGCGCGGCTGCAATCATCAGCCAGCGCGTCGATCCGCAGGGAAATCGCGACCAGCCGCCCGTCGGCGAGCGGCGTCACACAGCCCGCCTCGTCGCACGACACGCCGTCGGCCAGCGAGCTACTCCCGGCGTCGCGCGGATCGGCGTCGGCAGCTAACCACTCCTTGAGCAGAAAGCCGTCCTTGCTCGAAAGGATCACATGCAGGTGTCCGTCCCGGCCGCGCACCGCGACGCTCGCGCCGTCGCCGGCAATCAGGATGTCGGGCTGCCGCACCGACAGCCCCCAGGCAATGGAAGCCAGCAGCAGCAAGGCACCGGACCAGCGCAAGGGTGTGCGCAACAGGCCCATCACGATGATCCCGAGGCTTGCCGCGATCAGCGGCGCGATGCCGAAGGCAGGGATGCGGCCGACTGCGCCCGGCAGTGCCGCCACCCAGCGCGAGACCGCGACCATCCAGTCGATCCCGATCCCCATCAGCCACCAGAACACGCCGTCGAGCCCGAAGGGCGCCGCGAGCAGTCCCAGCAGCCCCGCCGGCATCACCAGCGCCGAAACCACCGGCATTGCACCGAGATTGGCGAGCACGCCGTACGGCGTGACGCGGTGGAAATGGAAGGCGGCGTAGGGCGTGGTCGCAAGCCCCGCGATCAGCGAGGCCAGGAACAGCATCGCGATCTCGCGCCCGCCCCATAGCGCGATGCGCGCCGTCGCCGAATGATCCGGCGAGGCAAACAGGTTCGGCATGCCGATCTGCACCAGCGCGACGAGTCCGAGCGTCGCGGCGAAGGACATTTGAAAACTCGGATGCACCAGCGCTTCGGGCGCGACCGCGAGCACGATCAGCGCGGCCACGGCCAGCGTGCGGAAGGTGATAGCGCGGCGATCGACCATGACCGCGATCAACACCACCGCTGTCATGAAGAACGATCGTTGCGTTGCGACCTCAGCGCCTGACAGCAGCAGATAGAACGCGGCCGCCACCAGCGCGGCGGCCGCCGACCATTTCTTGATGGCAAAGCCCGCCGCCAGCCCGGGGATCAGCGCCAGCAGTGCGCGCACCGCGAAGAACACCACACCGGCGACGACCGCCATGTGATAGCCGGAGATCGACAGCACATGGCCGAGGCCTGAGATGAACATGGCGTCGTTGACGGGCGTGGTGATCGCATCGCGCCGTCCGGTGAGCAGCGCGGTTGCGATCGCGCGGTTGTCGCCCTCGAGCGTCGCACGGATGCGCGCGTCGATCGCATCGCGCAGGCCCTGCATGAAGGCCGCGTAGCGCAGCCGCAGGCCACCGGCATCCGGCGGCACTGAAGCCGTGATTGCGCCCATCACGAAGCCGGAGGCGCCGATGCCCTGGAAGAACATGTCGCGGGAGAAATCGTAGCTCCCCGGGCGCACGGGAGAGATCGGCGGCATCAACCGCGCCTTCAGTTGCACGAAGCTGCCGACCTCCGGCGCCGTCCCCTTGCGCACCGACAGGCGCACGCGCTCCAGCCGGACGTCGCTGCGCTGCGCCTCCATCGCGGTAACCCGCAGCACGAAGCGATCGGTGCGCTCGCGGATGTCACGGGTCTCCACGAAGCCCGACAGCGACACCGAATAGAGTGGCTTGGCCAGCACGGGATGGGCGATGCGCGCCGTCTTCCAGGTCGCCATGGCAAAACCGGCGGCGACGGCGGCAAGCATGATCGCGGGCGCGAACAGCCGGCTCCGCCGCAACAGGACCGCGCCGAGCACGAGCGCGATGGCGGTCGTGGCGACGACCCATAGCACCGGCTCGTGATCGGCAGCGAAATAGAGCGCGATGCCGGCGCCGAAGGCGACAGGCACCCAAGGCAACAGCCGCCCGGCGCCGGCCTCAGCGCGCGCCCATTCGCGCAGCGTCTCGACGAACGCAGGCCAGACGCCAAAGCCCGCCGGCGCAAAGCCGCCGGCCGATGTGGCGCGGCCAACCGGCCACGTTCCAGCGACTCCCTGGGAGCGTACTGGCCGGCCCGGCTCCGCCATTCCCCTGCACCTTACGATACGCGACGGGTGCAGAGGCTACCGGAACGTGCGGCGGTGCGAATAGCGGTACGGATCAGGAACAGGCGGCGAAGCGCCCTACTTTTCCCTTCCATCGTCACGGCGACCGCCGCCTTGGCATCTCTTCTGGATTCCTCGCAACGCCTGAGACGTCTTTGACCAGAAGTCGCGAAGTATTCGAGCCCTTCCGATCTCGTTGGCAAGACGCCCGCGACAGATCGATTGAGCCGAAAGTCTCATAAGTTGCCGGCCCGAGGTGGGATTACACTATGGTTCCCCGCCTTCCCGACAGACGGGCAAGGCAGTGGTGGCTCGCGGTTCTAAGGCCGCCGGAGCTCTTCTCAGGTGACGCGAAAGCGCACCTGAAGTCAGACGTTGCCGACGCAACTCTTTGAATTGGCGCCTGCGACGCCGCGCATCACGCTCTCCCCGCGAGAAGATCGATCGCTGAAACAGGCGAGGAGACGTCTTGAAAACCAAAGGAGTCGCACATGCAGGTACCGAGTGATTTTCGCCGCGTGATCATCGCTGCATCGGTGGGAAACATCATCGAATGGTATGATTTCTACATCTTTGGCAGCCTGGCCGCAGTTCTATCGGTCAAGTTCTTTGAGCAATCCCACCCGGTTGCCGCCCTCCTCAGCACGATCGCGCTCTTCACGGCAGGATTTCTCATCCGTCCGCTGGGGGCCTTCCTGTTCGGATGGATGGGTGACCGGGTCGGCCGCAAATACACCTTTCTCATTACGCTCAGCGGAATGGGACTCGGCACGGGGGCGATCGGGTTGATCCCGACCTATCAGTCGATTGGTCTGACGGCCGCGTTCGTTCTCTTCGGCCTGCGCATGATCCAGGGCCTGTGCCTTGGCGGCGAATATGGTGGCGCCATCACCTACGTCGCCGAACATGTACCGGACGATCGACGCGGCTATTATACTGGCTGGCTGCAGACCTCGCCTACTCTCGGAATCGTGGTGTCGCTGGCCGTCATCATCCTCACGCGGACATATGCCGGCAACCAGGCCTTCGACGAATGGGCTTGGCGCGTTCCGTTCCTGCTGTCCTTCCTGCTGGTGGCGATCGCGATCTACATCCGGCTCCAACTCCAGGAAACGCCGATCTTCCAGGAGATCAGGTCCCGCGGCCAGATGACGAGGAACCCTTGGAAGGAGGCTTTCCTCAGCTCCAACATCAAATACATCGGGATCGCGATTGTGGTCCTGATCGGACAGGGCGTGGTCTGGTACAGCGGTCAGTTCTGGGCGCTGTACTTCCTGCAGCAGGTCTCCAAATTGGACCCGCTGACCTCCGCATACATCGTGGGCGCCGCACTGCTCATTGCCACCCCGAGCCTGATCTTCTTTGGCTGGCTGTCGGATCTGATCGGCCGCAAGCCGGTGATCCTCGGCGGCATGCTGCTCGCCGCGATCACGTACTATCCGCTGTATCTGTGGCTGGGGACTGTCACACAGCCCGGAAACGTCAACTATCCGGCCGCGACCTTCATCATCTTCATCCTCGTTTGCTATGTCGGGATGGTGTACGGGCCGGTCGGCGCGTTTCTGGCGGAATTCTTTCCCGCCAGGATCAGGTATACGTCAGTCTCGGTGCCGTACCACATCGGCAATGGCTGGGGTGGCGGATTGGTGCCGTTCATCACGTCGGCGGCATTCGCCGCGACCGGCAGCATCGGCTATGCGCTGATCTATCCGATCGTGGTCCCCGCGGTGTGCTTCGTGCTGGCCGTCTTCCTGATGCCGGAGACGCGCAAGATCAGCATCTGGCAGCCGATCGAGCCGAGAGCCGCATCGTGATGGGTTGATCCAGGCGCAGGGATCCTGGTGCAGGACCGCGAGGCCCTGCACCAGAGTTCGTGTCGAGGCGCAGTGACGATCATTCCCCTCGGCACCGCGCCCGAGCGAGCCGATCTCGAACTCCCGGCCGCCAGCAAAGGGCGGTCGGCAAGCGCCCGACTAGCACCTCTTCTCAGCCGGCCAGGCGATGCCAACGATCGTGCCACCAGGTGCTGAAGTCGCGATCGGTCATCAACTCCCAGACAGCGAGCAGGATCACCAGTATGCCGGACAGCACGCTGCTCACCGTTGCCGATACCGGCTCATAGCCAATGGTCCAAGGTGCCAGTAGCAGAGCCAGGCCCAGCAGCAATTCTCCCCATTCTTCCAGATAGGACGGGATGAAAAATGCCTCGATGGCAAACAGCATGACGCCGAGCCCGAGCGCGATGGAGACCCAGACAGGCGCTCCGGACAAGCCCAGGATAAAGGACGAAAGAACCAGCCAAAGGCCCACCAGGAGGCTGGCAGCGTCTTGCCAATGTTGGATGCGCATAATGCTCACCTCCTCTCTCCCGGTTACATGGTGGCGCAGCTGAGAAAATGCATCCCTCCGACCTGCGCCGTGTTGCCGCGACTGAACCCGCACCCAATCCTCGCAGCCCATGCCCCGGAAAGGGGCCTTGCGAGTGCCTGCACCAGGATGCAGACTAGCCGCGCTGGACAGGTGTCTACGTCTATCGTCCCCCGGCTCGCACCTCGTTCGCGTTGCGCCCGGGACAAGAGGGAGGTGACGCCATGATGCGAGAAATCGAAATCCACGACTATGCGCGGCAGTTGCTGGAAGCACATGGTCCCAAGGCCATTGCGGAAGCCGCCCAGAACGCCATCGATCTCGAGTCGAAGGGCGAGCTCGAGCTCGCCAAAACCTGGCGGCATATCGAAGACGCCATGAAGCTGATGCGCGGGCCTCACCAAAGCTGAAGCAGCCGGCGTGCCTAGCCGCCTGACCGCAAATGCCGCCAAGCCGGATTGAGGCTGGAGGGGCGGCAACACAGAGTATGGACCACAATCCGTCGCAAGCCGTTCGGCTGCGGCTGGCCGGCAACGCGACCCGCAAGACGCGCATCTCCACGATGCTGGGAGCGAGCCATGTTTCCAAAATGTGCGACGGCCGAAGATCTCGTGAAGGCGATCAAGGACGAGAAGGTCCAGATGATCGATCTGCGGTTCACTGACCTGCCGGGGGTATGGCAACATTTTTCCGTCCCGCCGAGCGCGGTGAGCGTCGATGCGCTCGAGGAGGGCATCGGGTTCGACGGCTCATCGATCCGCGGCTTCCAGGAGATACAGGAGAGCGACATGCTGGTCGTCGCCGATCCGACGACGGTCTTCGTCGACCCCTATAGTCCGGCAAAGACGCTGGTCCTCATCTGCAACATCCGCGACCCCGTGACCGGCCAGTCCTATAGCCGCGATCCACGCTACGTCGCCCAGAAGGCTGAAACCTATCTCAAGGGCACTGGTCGCGCCGATACGAGTTACTTCGGCCCGGAAGCGGAGTTCTTCGTCTTCGACGAGGTGCGCTACGGTCAGGGCATCAATTACGCCATGCACGAGATCGATTCCAGCGAAGGCAGCTGGAACACCGGCGCGGAGGAAGCGCCGAATCTGGGGCACAAGCCGCGCCCTAAGGAGGGATATTTTCCCGTTCCTCCGACCGACAGCATGCAGGCGCTACGCACCGAAATGGTGCTGACCATGGAACAGCTGGGAATCCAGATCGAAGCTCATCACCACGAGGTCGCAACCGGCGGCCAAAACGAAATCGACATGCGCTTCACAACCCTGACCCGCATGGCCGACAATTTGATGATCTACAAATACGTGGTGAAGAACACCGCGCATGAGCACGGCAAGACCGCGACCTTCATGCCGAAACCGCTGTTCGAAGACAACGCTTCGGGCATGCATGTGCACCAGTCACTGTGGAAGAGCGAGACTAACCTGTTCTACGACCAGGGCGACTATGCCGAATTGAGCCAGCTCGGCCGCTACTACATCGGCGGCCTCCTGACCCACGCCTGGGCGTTGTGCGGGCTTTGCGCCCCGACGACCAACTCATATCGGCGCCTGGTGCCGGGCTATGAGGCCCCCATCAACCTGGTCTACTCCCAACGCAATCGTTCGGCCTGCTGCCGAATTCCCATGTACTCGCCGAATCCACGCGCAAAGCGCGTCGAGTTTCGTTCGCCCGACCCCTCCTGCAATCCCTACCTGGCTTTTGCCGCAATGCTGATGGCGGGCCTCGACGGTATCGAAAACCGGATCGACCCCGGCAGCCCCATCGACAAGAACCTTTACGACCTGCCACCGGCCGAAGCCAAGCAAGTGAAGTCGACACCGGGATCGCTGGATCAGGCGCTCGACGCACTCCAGCGCGACCACGCATTCCTGCTGCGCGGCGACGTCTTCACGGCCGACCTGATCGAGACCTGGCTCGACTACAAGCGAAAAAAGGAGGTCGATGCGATCCGGCTGCGACCGCATCCCTATGAGTTCCACCTCTACTACGACATCTGACAGCGGTCCTCACTGTGGGATCGTCCGCGGCTGACCAAAATCGCGTCGTGCCCCCCTGTCGGCACCATCGGCGAAGGCGCTTGAAATGAGTTTCATGGCTCTCTCCTCGGGCTGCGGGACACATCGGGCTCGCGCTTGACGAGATATTTCAAGATCCGGCCCGCGGCTGACGCAGCCGAACCACGGATCGAAAGTCGGCACGAGCGCGATCCGATTAGTGTATTCTGACTCGATCTTGCCGGGTGCGGAATTCATCAACGTTGGCTAAGCGCGGGAAATCCATCGGGCGCTGTTGCAGCAGAATAGTTTGCCATGCGACCACTTTTCCATCCGAGCCTGGTCAACGGTCGCTACGGCGACCCGACGGTCTATGTCGAAACGCTGTTCGAAAAGCGAAGTCTGCTGTTCGATGTCGGAGAGATTGCTTCACTAGCGCCGCGGAGGATACGGCGCGTCGACCAGGTCTTTGTCTCGCATGCACATATTGATCATTTCGTGGGCTTCGACCATCTGCTTCGCTTGCTCGTCGGGCATGAGAAATCGGTGCAGCTGTTCGGTCCGTCCGGCTTTGCCGAGCACGTCTTTCACAAGCTTCAGGCCTATTGCTGGAATCTGGTCGAAACCTATCCCTGCGATCTCGTTTTCGATGTAAGCGAACTCGGAACGGCGGATTCCATCTCGACCACGCGGTTCCACCTGAGGAAGGCGTTCGCAGCAGAGCCAACAGTCTCTCGCAAGGCCTTTGGCGGCATACTCTGCGATGAACCGACCCATCGCGTGTCCGCCGCGATCCTTGAACATGGCACGCCCTGCCTCGCCTTTGCGCTGCAGGAGGCAGCGCATGTCAACGTATGGAAGAACCGGCTGTTGGAGCGCGGACTGCCCGTCGGTCCCTGGTTGCTGTCGCTGAAGAAGGCCATCGTCGAGCGTCGCGCCGACGATCATTTGATCCGCATCGATGAAACGGCAACGTCAGATCGTCTCGTTCCGCTCGCCAGCCTGCGCGATCTCGTGACGGTAACTGCGGGCCAGAAAATTGCCTATGTAACCGATGTTGCCGACACGCCGGCCAATCGCGCCGCCATCGTGGCGCTGATTCAGAATGCAGACATCCTCTTCATCGAGGCGGCGTTTGCGGGGGCCGACGCCGCATTGGCGAGTGAGCGGGCTCATCTTACAACCACGGCTGCCGGAGAAATCGCACGGGAAGCCAATGTGCGCCGCGTCGAGCCCTTCCACTTCTCTCCGCGCTATGCGGGAGAGCAGGAGCGGATGCTGGCCGAGGTGATGGCGGCGTTCAGGCATCTCGCACCTGACGCAAAGAGCTAAGCGACAGGACCGGAGTGGAAAGTCATGTCCGAGGAACGACATCTGCCAGCGGTGTGTCGGAAACCGGTGCGGCTCTTCCTATGCGGAGATGTCATGTGCGGCCGCGGCATCGACCAGGTGCTGGCGCACCCCTGTAGCCCCGAGATTTACGAAGATTACATGCGATCGGCGTCGGGCTACGTGCAGCTCGCCGAGCAGGCGAACGGGCCTATTCCGCGGCGCAATGGATCGTCCTACGTCTGGGGCGCTGCACTGGACCAATTCGAGTCCATGCAGCCGGACGCGCGGATCATCAATCTCGAAACGGCTGTGACGGGCAGCAACGACCGCGCGAACAAGGGCATCAACTACCGCATGAGCCCCGAGAACGCAGACTGTCTCGCGGCCGCGGGGATCGACTGCTGTCTATTGGCCAACAACCATGTGCTCGATTGGGGCCGCGCCGGCCTAGTAGAGACGCTGACGACTTTGCAGAAGCTCAACATCAAGGCGGCGGGCGCAGGCCGCAATGATCGGGAAGCGCGCGCACCCGCAGTGCTGAGCCTTGCCGACGCGCGGCTCCTGGTCTTTGCGTTCGGATCGACATCGAGCGGAATCCCGTTCAAGTGGGTTGCAATGTCAGACACTCCGGGCGTCAACCTGCTGCCTGACCTCAGCGGGGCGAGCGCGTTCGAGGTCGCTGACCAGGTCATGGCGGCCAGAAGGCCGGGCGATCTCACGGTGGTGTCGATCCATTGGGGATCCAATTGGGGATATGACATTCCCGATGAGCAGAGGATTTTTGCCCGGGCCCTGGTCGACAAGGCAGGCGTGTCGATCGTTCACGGGCATTCTTCGCACCATCCGAGAGCGATCGAAATCTATCGAGACCGCCTTATACTCTATGGCTGCGGTGATTTTCTGAACGACTATGAGGGGATCCGTGGTTACGAGTGCTACCGCGACGACCTGGCGTTGATGTATTTCGCCGACCTGGATCCAACCAGCGGAAGCCTTCATGCACTCCATCTGGTTCCCATGCAGATCAAGAACTTTCGTCTCTCCGTTCCATCGCGGCGCGACATTGAATGGATCCGGCAAACCCTGGATAGGGAATGCCGGCCGTTCGGAACGAGGGTCATTTTTGAATCCGAACAGCAGCTTGCATGTGTCGCGCAGAGGGCAACGACCTGACTCTCGTAACCCGATAAAATTGGCGAGCCAGCGCACTGGGACTGCGTCCCCGCCCGGCAGCTGACCTAATCTTCGACTCCCGCTAGCCGACGAAGGCTGTGGCTTTGCCAAACACCGCCTTCGGATGTCTTATGCTCAATGTCCGCCGCGGAGGTTACGCCCGATGTTGACCCAGGTTTATGAAATCTCGACCATCGAAGAGGCGTCCGCTGTTTCAGCCATTGGCGTCGATCATATCGGCGTGCTCGTCGGAGACGGCCGATTTCCGCGCGAGTTGCCGATCTCAGCAGCTTCCGAAATCGCCGCGGCGATTGTACCGCCATCGAAGTTCTCAGCACTGTTTCTGACCTGCGATCTCTCCTTGATTGCCCCATGGGCGCGCGAACTCAACCCCGCGATCGTCCATTTGGGAGCCCGCGCCGAATTGCTTTCCCCGCAAGACGTTGCTTCGCTCAAACGCATGTTGCCCGGGATGGTCGTGATGAGGAGCATACCGGTGTTCGGCGAGGAGAGCATCGCGATTGCCCGCAGCTACGTTGGCATTGCAGACTTTCTGCTTCTCGACAGCTATCGAGCCACGGACAAGCAGATCGGCGCGCTCGGCGTGACGCATGACTGGGATATCAGCCGCCGGATCGTGGACCTCGCCCCTGTTCCTGTTGTCCTTGCCGGTGGTCTCGGACCGGACAACGTCGCAGAAGCGATTCGCACCGTCCGTCCAGCCGGTGTTGATTCCAAGACGAGAACGGATCAGGACGGATCGCATGCCAAGGACCTGGATCGAGTCCGCCGGTTCCACGAAGCGGCTCGGGCGGCGGCGCCGTCATAGTGTGGAGCAGCTGACATCATGATTGTTCTGTTCACGGATTTCGGATTGCACGGCCCCTATACGGGCCAGATGAAGGCCGTGCTGCACCAGATGGCGCCTGGCATACCCGCTATCGACCTCTTCACCGATGCGCCCATGGGGAATCCCAGGGCGTCGGCGTACCTCCTGGCGGCTTATGCCGCCTGGTTTCCGCCGGAAACTGTCTTTCTCTGCGTCGTCGATCCCGGCGTCGGCGGGACGCGCCCGGCCATTGTGATCGAGGCCGACGGCCGGTGGTATGTCGGCCCCGGCAACGGCTTGTTCGAGCTTGTCCAGCGCCGCGCCACAAGGACGCGCAGTTGGGACATCGACTGGAGGCCGGAGCGCCTCTCGGCCAGCTTTCACGGGCGCGACCTCTTCGCACCGCTCGCAGCCATGCTGGCGCGCGGCGAGCCGCCGCCCGGCCAGCCGCGAGGGGATGACAGGGATCGCCGCGCGGACTGGCCCGACGACCTCTGCGAGATCGTCTACGTCGACCACTTCGGCAATGCTATGACTGGATTGAGAGCCGCCGTCCTGCCGCCCAACGCCAGGCTTGCCTTGGCGGGTCACATATTGGAGCGCGAAAGAACCTTCAGCGATCGGCCGCCGGGCTCAGCCTTCTGGTACGAGAACTCGAACGGGCTCGCCGAAATCGCCGTCAACCAGGGCCGTGCGGACCGGGATCTTGGCCTTTCGACCGGCAGCCCGGTTGAGATCGTCCCTTAGATGGTTATGTCACAACGTGGTCTGCAGTTATGCGCACGCCAAGAAAGCAGAGCTCAGGAACGGATTGGCCAAAGCCGAAGACGCCTCACGCCAGGCCGCCGGCGACTGGCAACAAGCGGTTGGCCGATCAGACCCGCAAGATTCTCCGCAAGCACTACGCGAGCAAATATCGGATGGGGCAATCGCGGTAAGGGGCGAAATCGGCCACCTGTGCTGCTTGCAATCACTTTCCGGCGGCCTAACATGTAGCTCTGCCGACAGGAGCGCGGCCATGGAACTCACCGTGGTGCCCATCGTCAAGCCGGACGCGGCCAACTTCATCTTCGGTCAGTCGCATTTCATCAAGACCGTGGAAGATCTCCACGAGGCGCTCGTGGGCGCGGTTCCGGGCATCCGCTTCGGGCTGGCCTTCTGCGAGGCCTCCGGCAAGCGACTGGTACGCTGGTCGGGCAATGACGAAGCGGCCCTCACCCTCGCCCGCAACAACGCATTGGCCATCGGCGCCGGCCACACTTTTCTGATCTTCCTGGGCGACGGGTTCTTTCCGGTCAACGTCCTGGCTCCCGTGCGCGCGGTGCCGGAGGTCTGCCGCATCTACTGCGCGACGGCCAACCCCACGCAGGTGATCGTCGCGCAAACCGAGCTTGGCCGCGGCGTGCTCGGCGTAGTGGATGGCGCTTCGCCGCTGGGTATCGAGACCGACGCCGACATTGCGTGGCGGAAGGACCTGCTGCGAAAGATCGGCTACAAGCTGTAGTGGCTGGATGAAGCAGGATGCGATCAGGTACGCGTCCGGCGTTAGATCAGTGCAACCCTGGACGACACGTGGTGGCTCGCGATCTTCCAGTCGCCGCCTTCACGCACGATTGCCCAGGTAAGTTTGACCGACAGCGGCGCGGCCTCCTCGCCGAGGTCGAACGAGGCGATCGCGGCCATGTTGATCACTTCGGGCGCGACCTGCGCCGCGGCCACCTCGGAAAAGCGGACGCTCGGCGAGCGCCAGCGCGGCAGGCCATTGAAATAGGCCGCGACTCCGTCCCTGCCACGATATAGCGTCGGGTTGGAGCCGAAGAAGAATGCGTTCTTCGCATAGAGCGACGACAGCGCGGCCGCGTCGAGCGTCGCGAAGCCGGCGCACCATTTCGCGATGATGGCGGAAACGATGGCGTCGGCTTCATTGTTCATGTCGTATCTCAGCCTTTCGCGGCTTCCTTCGCAAACGTGTCGCGCAGGCCGATGGTGCGCGAAAACACCGGCTTGCCGGGCGTCGAGTCCTTGTCACGCACGAAATAGCCCTGGCGCTCGAACTGCATCGGCTCCATCGAATTGCTCTCCGCGACTGATGCCTCGACTCGGGCATCAGCCAGGATCTCCAGCGATTGCGGATTGAGATCAGCCGCGAAGTTCGCGGCGTCCGGATTCGGATTGGAGAACAGCTGGTTGTAGATGCGGATTTCGGCCGGCTTCGACGTCGCTGCCGGCAGCCAGTGCATGGTCGCCTTGACCTTGCGGCCATCGGGCGCGTTGCCGCCCTTTGTCGCGGGATCGTAGGTGCAGCGCAGCTCCACCACCTCACCCGCCTCGTTCTTGATCACGCCGGTGCACTTGACGAAATAGGCATAGCGCAGCCGCACCTCGTTGCCCGGCGACAGGCGGAAGAACTTCTTCGGCGGATTCTCCATGAAGTCGTCGCGCTCGATATAGAGCTCGCGGCCGAACGCGATCTTGCGCGTGCCGGCGCTGGGATCGTCGGGATGGTTGATCGCCTCGAGCTCCTCGACCTGCCCCTCCGGATAGTTCTCGATCACCACTTTCAGCGGCTTCAGCACCGCCATGCGGCGCTGCGCCGTGCGGTTCAGTTCCTCACGGATGCAGAACTCAAGCATGCCGACGTCGACCACGCTGTTGGCCTTGGCGACGCCGATGCGCTTGACGAATTCGCGTAGCGCCGCCGGCGGCACGCCGCGGCGGCGCATCCCCGCAATGGTCGGCATGCGCGGATCGTCCCAGCCCGCGACATGGCCCTCGCGAACAAGCTGGGTCAGCACGCGCTTCGAGAGCAGCGTGTAAGTCAGGTTCAGCCGCGCGAACTCGTACTGGTGCGGCTCTGACGGCACCGGCAGCTTCTCGATGAACCAGTCATAGAGCGGCCGATGGTCCTCGAACTCCAGCGTGCAGATCGAGTGCGTGATGCCCTCGATCGCATCCGACTGGCCGTGGGCATAATCGTAGCTCGGATAGATGCTCCATGTGGTGCCGGTGCGCGGATGATGCGCATGCAGGATGCGATACAGCACGGGGTCGCGCAGATTGATGTTGCCCGCGGCCATGTCGATCTTGGCCCGCAGCACGCGCGCCCCGTTCGGGAATTCGCCGGCCTTCATGCGCCGGAACAGGTCGAGATTTTCCTCCACCGAGCGGTCGCGGAACGGCGAGTTCCTGCCGGGCTCGGTCAGCGAGCCGCGCGAAGTGCGGATCTCCTCCTGGGTCTGGTCGTCGACATAGGCGAGCCCGTCGCGGATCAGTTGCTCCGCCCATTCATAGAGGCGATCGAAATAATCCGAGGCGAAGAACAGGTTCTTGCCCCAGTCGAAGCCGAGCCAGCGCACGTCGGCCTGGATGGAATCGATATATTCCTGCTCTTCCTTGATCGGGTTGGTGTCGTCGAAGCGCAGATGGCAGCGGCCCGGAAACTCCTGGGCGATGCCGAAATTGAGTGCGATCGACTTGGCGTGGCCGATATGCAAATAGCCGTTCGGCTCCGGCGGGAACCGGGTCACGATCTCCTTGTATTTGCCCTGATCGAGATCGGCCTGGATGATGTCACGAATGAAATCGCGCCCAACCTCAGTCGCCACCGGTTCTGTCATTACGAAAATCCTGTAGGGAAATCAGCGGTCCTTCTGCCAAATTCGCTGGGCCGCGCCAAGCCTTAGCAGGTCCGCTGTCGGGCTTTAGTTATGCTCCGGTCCTGATATATACCACCGCCTCCAATGCATAGGCCCTGCCAAGAATGACCGATTCCGTCGTCACGCGCTTCGCTCCCTCGCCGACCGGCTTCCTCCATATCGGAGGCGCCCGCACGGCGCTTTTCAACTGGCTCTATGCGAAGAAGCACGGCGGCAAGATGCTGCTGCGGATCGAGGATACCGACCGGGAGCGCTCCACCGAGGCCGCCATCGCGGCCATCCTCGACGGCCTCAAATGGCTGGAGCTCGGCTGGGACGGCGAGGTCATCTACCAGTTCGCCCGCGCCGCCCGCCATCGCGAGGTCGCCGAGCAGCTGCTCGCCGACGGCAAGGCCTATCGCTGCTACGCCACCGCCGAGGAGCTTGCCGCCATGCGCGAGAAGGCGCGCGCAGAGGGCCGTACCCGCCTCTATGACGGCATGTGGCGCGACCGCGATCCCGCGACCGCCCCGGCCGATGTGAAGCCCACCATTCGCCTGCGCGCGCCGCAGACCGGCGAGACCGTGATCGAGGACCAGGTCCAGGGCCGCGTGGTCTGGCAGAACGAGAATCTCGACGACCTCGTCCTGCTGCGCGGCGATGGCAACCCGACCTACATGCTCGCGGTGGTGGTGGATGACCACGACATGGGCGTGACCCATGTCATTCGTGGTGACGACCATCTGATCAACGCCGCCCGCCAGAAGCAGATCTACGATGCGATGGGCTGGGCGCTGCCGAGCATGTCCCACATCCCCCTGATCCACGGCCCGGACGGCTCGAAGCTGTCGAAGCGCCACGGCGCGCTCGGCGTCGATGCCTACCGCGCCATGGGGTACCTCCCGGCAGCGTTGCGCAACTATCTCGTCCGGCTCGGCTGGAGCCATGGCGACCAGGAGATCTTCTCGACCGAGGAGATGGTCGCCGCGTTCGATCTCGGCAGCGTCGGCCGTGCCGCCGCCCGCTTCGATTTCGCCAAGCTGGAAAACCTCAACGGCCACTACATCCGCAATGCCGACGATCAATCACTCGTGAAGCTGTTCGAGGATGTGCTCGACCACGTCGTGCCCAGCCGCGACGACATTAAGGCCAAGTTAAACGACACCACGCGGGCGCAGCTCCTGAAGGCCATGCCGGCCCTGAAGGAGCGCGCCAAGACGCTGATCGAGCTGATCGACGGCGCCTACTTCATCTTCGCCGACCGGCCGCTGCAGCTCGATACCAAGGCGCAGGCGCTGCTGACAGCTGAGAACCGCAAGCTGATCGGCCAGCTTCATTCCGCGCTGGGGAAAGTCGAGACATGGAGCGGCGGCAGCACGGAAGCCGCGCTGCGCACCTTTGCCGAGGAAAATAGTCTCAAGCTCGGCGCGGTCGCCCAGCCGTTGCGGGCGGCGCTGACGGGACGGACGACCTCGCCAGGGATTTTCGAGGTTTTGGACGTTCTGGGACGCCAGGAAAGCCTTGGCCGGCTTAGGGATCAGGCTACGACGTAAGTCGACCATGTGCGCGGCGATCTTGCAGCGCACACAGCAATAATATACCCATCTCACCCGTACCTTCTGGAATATCCGGCTTGCCCCATCGTCTTATGGGGTCTCCGGGTCCGGCCCGTTTCACCATACATCGGGGACCTACGATGGACGCAAAACCGAGCAACAAGACCGCGACGCTGACGGTCGGCAACAAGAACTACGATCTCCCGATCCTCAGCGGCAGCATCGGGCCCGATGTCGTCGATATCGGCAAGCTCTACGGCCAGTCCGGCCTGTTCACCTACGATCCCGGCTTCACCTCGACCGCAAGCTGCCAATCCAAGATCACCTATATCGATGGCGACGCGGGCGTGCTGGAATACCGCGGCTATCCGATCGAGCAGCTCGCCGAGCATGGCGACTTCCTCGAGACCTGCTATCTCCTGCTCTACGGGAACCTGCCGACCGCGACCCAGAAGAAGGACTTCGACTACCGCGTGACCCATCACACGATGGTGCACGAGCAGATGGCCCGCTTCTTCCAGGGCTTCCGCCGCGACGCCCATCCGATGGCGATCATGGTGGCGGCCGTTGGCGCGCTCGCCGCGTTCTACCACGATAGCACCGACATCAACGATCCGAAGCAGCGCATGATCGCCTCCATGCGCATGATCGCGAAGATCCCGACGCTGGCGGCCATGGCCTACAAGTACACCGTCGGCCAGCCCTTCGTGTATCCGAAGAACTCGCTCGGCTTCGCCGAGAACTTCATCAACATGTGCTTTGCGGTACCCTGCGAGGATTACAAGGTCAGCCCGGTTCTCGCCGACGCGCTGGAGAAGATCTTCATCCTGCACGCCGACCACGAGCAGAACGCCTCGACCTCGACAGTGCGCATTGCCGGCTCCTCGGGCGCCAACCCGTTCGCCTGCATCGCGGCCGGCATCGCCTGCCTCTGGGGCCCGGCGCATGGCGGCGCCAACGAGGCCGCGCTCAACATGCTCTACGACATCGGCACGGTCGACAAGATCCCCGAGTTCATCGCCAAGGTGAAGGACAAGAACTCTGAAGTCCGCCTGATGGGCTTCGGCCACCGCGTCTACAAGAACTATGATCCGCGCGCCAAGATCATGCAGAAGATGTGTCACGCCGTGCTCAAGGAGACCGGCCATGGCAACGATCCGATGCTGAACGTGGCGATGGAGCTCGAGAAGATCGCTCTCAGCGACCAGTACTTCATCGACCGCAAGCTCTACCCGAACGTCGACTTCTATTCGGGCATCACGCTGAAGGCGATGGGCTTCCCGGTCTCGATGTTCACCGTGCTGTTCGCGGTCGCCCGCACCGTCGGTTGGATCAGCCAGTGGAGCGAGATGATCGAAGATCCCCACCAGAAGATCGGCCGTCCGCGCCAGCTCTACACCGGCGTCGCTAAGCGCGACTACGTGCCGATCGACAAGCGGTAACCTCGGCCGTCACGGCTTTCGAAACGGCGCCATCGAGAGATGGCGCCGTTTTTGTTTGTGCGCGCACTTGTAGGGTGGGTTAGCTAGCGGCTGCGCGAAGCGCAGTCCGCTGGCGTAACAACTTCGTTCGGCCAGTGCAGAAGCATGGTGGGTTACGCCTTGCAGGTGCGCTTCGCGCATCTGCAAGGCTAACCCACCCTACAAACACCGCTGTTGCTGCCGCGCACAACAACAAGGCGGCGCATTGGACCGGCAAACACTTGACAGCCGAAACGCTCCGCGCGCAAATTCTTACACTAAGTAAGAATGACGACAGGGATGGAAATGCCGGAGCAGCCGAGAAGTCGGCGGCAGACGCGCGCTGCCATTTTGACTCATTTGCTCCAGTCGGGCGGCTCGTTTCGGCCGCCACTGGCGAAGGCGGTGCGCCTGTCCGAGGCAAGCCTGTCGCGCATCCTGTTTGACCTGAAGACCGAGGGCCTGATCGAGGAAGTGCGACGCCCTGCCCCTTACGTCGGCGGCCCGACGGGTCTCGTGACGCTCGACGGCTCCGTGGCGCTCGCAGCCCTCGAGCTGACCGCTCAATGGCTCAGCGTCGGCGTCGGCGGTCTCTCGGGCGAGCTGCACTACACCGAGCGTCTGCCATTGCCCAAGGCGCCAACCGTCGAGACGGTCGGCCGCGTGTTCCGCGAAGCGATGACATTGCTGCGCGACTGGACGCGCCGCCGCCACATCACGCTCTCACAGATCGGCGTCTCCATTCCGGGCCTCGGTCGGTTGACCATATCCGGCAATCCGATCATCCCCTGCGACGTCGGGCGCATCAGCGGCATGATCGGCGAGATGTTTGCCGACGTGCCGTTGGAATTCACCAATTCGGTGGTGGCGCACGCCACTTTTCACCGCTGCCGCACGCAGAACTATCCATTCAGCGGCACGCATCTGTTCGTCTTTGTCAGCCATGGCGTTGCCGGCGCCTGGATGGATGACCCGTCTGAAGCCGATGCGCTCCAGCCGGTCGAACTGGGCCACATGGTATTTGGTCCGGAGGGACCGCGCTGCCGCTGCGGCCATCACGGCTGCGTCGAGGCCTATACCTCGCTTCCCGCTTTGGCCGAGCTCCTCGGCGTCTCCGACGCCGAATTGCTCCAGCTCGGCAGCGAATGGGTGCACACGATCCCGCTCTCGACGCGCGTGCGCCAGGAGTTGCGGCGGCGGCTGTTCCGGCTTGGCCTTGCGATCGGCAACACGCTGAACGTGAAGCCATGCGGTGGCGTCGCCATCAGCGGCTGGCCATCGCTGCTCTCCGATGACGATCGCAACGCCGTGGTCGAGGGGATCGACGCCTGCCTGCTGGGCGGCCGGACATTGGCGCAAGTATCCATCGCCTTCGTGCCACCCTCGACCGGCAACGATCCGCAAGCGGCCCTGGCCTTCGCCGCCTTCTGCCTGGCCAGCCGCGGCGGCATGCCCGCCACATCGACGGAGGCCGCCTGACATGCCCTGAGCCGTGCGGCCTCAACGCGCAAAGCACTCAACACGGGAGGAACTGCCATGCCGATCACAACAACAAGGCGCCGTCTGCTCGCTGGATCTGCTGCCGCACTCGCGCTGCCGGCATTTGCCCGCGCCCAGGGCGCGGTCAAGCCGCGCCTGACCGCGATCTCGCAATGGTCCGCAGGCAGCGATGGGGCGGCGATCACGGCGCTCGGGAAGAAATTCGAGGAGAAAGGCGGCGTTTGGCAGCACTCGCCCGTCCCCGGCTTCACCACCGAGATGATGAACAAGCTGCGTGCTCAGATCATGGCCGGAGATCCACCGGCCTGCTCGCAACTTAAAGGTCCCGAGATTGCAGCCTGGTCGAAGATTGCCCCGACCGTCGATCTTGACGCCGTCGTCGCTGCCGCTGCTTACGAAAAGGTCGTCGCTCCAGACCTTGCACGATTGCATAAGCCGGCGGGCAAATGGATCGCGCTGCCGCTGCAGATCTACAGCACCAACATGCTGTTCCTGTCCAAACGCGCGATGGACAAGGCCAAGGCCGACAAGATCCCCGTCACCTGGGCAGACTTCAATGAGCTTGCTGAAAAGATGAAAGCGGGCGGGGTCACCTATCCCATCGCCAACGGTGGTACCCGCCCGGACGACGGACAAAAATTCGAGGCTTCTCTGGCGGGCATCAGTCCCACCGCATACCGCGCAGCCGTTATGACTCTGGACAAGAAGGCTCTGGAGGGTCCCGAGATCAAGGCCGCGTTCGCACAGGTGCGCAAGATCGCCGACTGGATGGACCCCAACGTCGGCGCCCAACACTTTTCGACGAACCTGAAGCGCTTCGTCGACGGCGACATGGGCATGATGATCATGGGCGGATGGGCGCAGGGCGTATTACGCAATGCCGGTTTCAAGTTCGACGACTTCATGATTGCGCCGGGCCCCAGCGACAATGGCAAGCCGGTGTTCCTGTTGAACGCCGATGCGTTCATCTTCTGGCAGCGCAAGGAGCCCGACCTCCAGGCCGGTCAGACGTTGATGGCTCAGCTCGTCATGGATCCGGCGATCCAGACGATGTATTCGCAGATTACCGGATCGATACCCGTGCGCACCGATGTCGATCTTTCCGGTGAAGGCTGGTCGGACGGCCAACGGCGGACCGCAGCAGCTTTGAAAGACGCTATTGCCAGCAATCAGGCGGTTCTGAGCCTTGCGCACAATATGGCCCAGGAAAACGGAATGACCGCGGCGATGATCGACGTGATCACGGAATACGTGAAGAACAAGACGATCAAGCCGGAGCAAGCGGTCACCCGCCTTGCCGATGCCATCGAGAGCGCACGTTGACCCAAGCCGTCGCGACAAGACCGGGCCGGCCGGCGATTTCTGATGTGGTGCGCCGGCTGCCCGAATATCTGATGATCTGGGTGCCGCTACTGCTGTCCGCCGTGCACCTCGTGTCGTTCTCGCTGTGGACGATCTGGATATCATTCACGCCATCCACTCTGGTTCCGGTGTCGGGCTGGGTGGGGTTGCGCAACTACACGGCGGTCGCGGCATCGCGGAACTGGCAGATCGCCTTCGACAATTTACTGCTGTTTGGCAGCGCTTTCGTGCTGCTGAGCGCGGCGACCGGCCTCATCCTTGCGATCCTGCTGGATCAGCGCATTCGCGGCGAGAACCTGCTCCGATCCATCTTCCTCTACCCCCTCGCGGTGTCGTTCGTGGTCACCGGCACGGTCTGGAGTTGGCTGCTCAATCCTGGCCTTGGGATCCAGAAGCTGGTCCATGACCTCGGCTGGACCTCCTTCAAGTTCGACTGGCTGATCGACCGCGACATGGCCATCTGGACCATTGTTATCGCTGCCATCTGGCAATCCTCGGGCTTCGCCATGGCGCTCTTCCTTGCCGGCCTTCGCTCGGTCGATGCCGACCTCATCAAGGCTGCGCAGATCGACGGCGCAGGACCGGTCCGAATGTACCGGCGCGTCCTTCTGCCGACGCTTTGGCCGATCACCATCACCGTCGTCGTGATCCAGTTGCAGTTCGCGATTTCGGCTTTCGACCTCGTCCGCGCGCTCACCAACGGGGGGCCGGGAATCGCGACCCAGCTGCCGGCACTCGTCGTCTACGACCTGATGTTCCAGCGCAGCCTGCTCGGCCGGGGCGCGGCGGCGGCGGTGCTCATGTTGCTCATTCTTCTCGCGGTGCTGCTGCCGTATGCAGGGTGGCATTATGTCCAGCGGCGGCGGGCGACCCATGCGTGACCGAACCTTCGCACCAAGCCGGATTTTGATCTATCTCAGTGTTTCGCTGATCGCTGCAGCATGGCTCGCGCCATTGGCTGTTGTCGTCCTGAACTCGCTCCGCACCAACGAGGAGATCGCGCAGGCCTCGATGATCGGCTGGCCGCAGCAATGGGCCTGGAGCAATTACGCCGTAGCCTGGAGCGGCTTCTGCGTCGCCGAGACCTGCGCCGGCATCCGGCCGTACATGCTGAACTCCGCGCTCGTCACGATTCCTGCGACGATTTTCTCGACCATGCTCGGTGCGATCGCCGGTTATGCCGTGTCGCTCTGGCGTTTTCGCGGCGACAGCTGGGTCTACGGCATCGTGACCCTTGGCCTCTTCCTTCCGCAGCAGATGCGTCTGCTTCCCTGGACCATCGTGCTGCGAGACATCGGTCTCATCAACACGCTGGCGGGCCTCGTGCTGATTCACACCATCCAGGGACTCTCCTTCACGACGCTGTTCTGCCGAAACTACTATGTGGCCATTCCCCACGAATTGATCAGGGCCGCGCGCATCGATGGCGCCGGATTCTTTCGTATTTTCTGGCGCATCATTCTGCCGCTCTCGCCTCCCATCCTGATCGTCACCGTGATCTGGCAGTTCACGCACATCTGGAACGAGTTCCTCTACGGCGTGACGTTCACGAGCGGCCAACAGCAGCCCGTCACGGCTGCTCTCATCGCGCTATCTGCTGCAGTTGCGGATATCCCGCAGCATGGCGTGCAGAGCGCAGCGGTGATCATCGCAGCGCTGCCCACATTGTTGATCTATCTCCTCGGCGGCAGGTACTTCGTACGCGGCCTGACGGCCGGCGCAGTGAAATGATGGATTTGTCATGGCAGCATTGAGCATTCGCACGCTCTCCAAGCGCTACGCCAATCTGGAGGTGCTGAAGGGCATCGATCTCGACATCGAGAGCGGCGAATTCACCGTGTTGGTCGGGCCGTCCGGCTGCGGCAAGTCCACGCTGCTCAACATCGTCGCCGGGCTCGACCGACCGAGCGCGGGGACGATCGAGATTGGCGGACGCGTCGTCAACGACATCCCGCCCAAGGACCGCGACATCGCCATGGTGTTCCAGTCCTACGCGCTCTATCCCTCGATGACGGTGCGCCAGAACATCACCTTCGGCATGGAATGCCGCCATGTGCCTAAGGCCGAGCAGGAGAAGGCGGTCGCGAACGTGGCGAAGCTGCTCCAGATCGAGCCGCTGCTCGGCCGCAAGCCATCACAATTGTCCGGCGGCCAGCGCCAGCGCGTGGCGATGGGCCGCGCGTTGGTGCGCAATCCCCTGCTCTTCCTGTTCGACGAGCCGCTGTCCAATCTCGACGCCAAGCTGCGCGTCGAGATGCGGATGGAGATCAAGCGGCTGCACCAGCGTATCGGCGCCACCATCGTCTATGTCACCCACGACCAGATTGAGGCGATGACGATGGCGACGCGGATCGCAGTGATGCATCAGGGCAGCGTGCAGCAATTCGCCGACCCCGATACCGTGTACCGCTACCCCGCCAATCTGTTCGTCGCGCGTTTCATGGGCTCGCCGCCGATGAACACCGTGCCGGCGCGGCTCGAGACCGGGAATGACGGGCCGGTGGTCGTGATCGGTGCGGGGCGGCCGGACGAGGTTCGCCTGCGCCTGAGGGGATATGAGGCCGCAGCATCCTTCGTCGGTCGCGAGGTGGTGTTCGGGATCAGGCCGGAATGCATTGCCGAAGGAAGCCGCGCGTTTTCCGGCGATGCGCCTGTCCTCGTCAACGCACCGGTGGAAATGGTCGAGCCAACCGGTGCCGAGACGATGGTGTTGCTGCGGCTTGGGGGCGAGCCCGCGATGGCGCGAATCTCGCCCGATATCCGCCCCACGCTCGGCGCGTCCGCCTCTTTCGCGCTCGACACGCGGCGCATTTGCCTGTTCGACCCCGAGACGGAGCGACTGATCGCATGACGAAGACGACCTATTCAGGCCTTGCGGGCCGCGTGGTGTTGATCACCGGCGGCGCCAGCAGCATCGGCGCCGCCTTCGTACGGGCTTTCGCGTCCCAGGGCGCCCGCGTCGCCTTCCTCGACATCGACACGAATGCGGGTGAAGCGCTGGCGCGGCAGGTGGCGGCCGCGGGCCGGACCGCACCGCTGTTCGTGCCCTGCGATCTCCTGGACATCGACGCCTTGCGCACCGCGATGGCGGAGGTCCACCGTTCGCTCGGCGATGCCGCCGTTCTCGTCAACAACGCCGCCAACGATCAACGCCAGGTTCTTTCCGAGGTGACGCCGGCCGAGTTCGACTGGATGATCGGCGTCAATCTCAAGCACGTCTTCTTCGCGGCGCAGGCGGTGGTGCCGCAGATGCAGGCGCGCGGCGGCGGCTCGATCATCAACATGTCGTCGATCGCCTGGATCCGCGGCGCCCCGGCGCTGCCGGTCTATGCCGCCGCGAAAGCGGCGATCGTCGGCTTCACCAACTCGCTGGCCCGGTCGGTCGGCCCCGACCGCATTCGCGTCAACGCGATTGCACCGGGCATGGTGATCACCGAGCGCCAGCGCCGGCTGTGGTATCCGGACGAGCAGGCCATCGCCGAGATGCGCGCGCGTCAGGCCCTTCCCGATGCGGTGACGCCCGACGACATCGCCAACATGGCGCTGTTCCTCGCCTCCGACGAGAGCCAGCGCATCACCAGCCAGTGTTTTCGGGTCGACGGCGGTCTCGGCTAGCTCGCTCGCCTGCCCTTGCGCATCGTCGCGAGCACGATGTCGGCGGCGAGCACGCTCGGCGATTTGTTGCCGGTCGACATGATCTGATCGAGCCGGGCGAAGGCTTCGACCTGCTCCCGGCGCAGCGGCGAATCCGTCAGCAGGGCGGCGAGCGCCGGTGCCAGCTTCTCGGGCGTGCAGTCCTCCTGCAAGAATTCCGGAATGACGTCCTTGCCGATCACGAGATTGGCGAGGATCACCGAGGAGACGCGGATCGCGCGGCGCAGGATGAAGGCCTCGATGGCGCCGACGCGATAGGCCGTCACCATCGGAATGCCCGACAGCGCGAGCTCCAGCGTCACCGTGCCGGACTTCGCCAGCGCCGCGTGGGCAATGCGGAAGGCGGCGCGCTTCTCGTTCTCGCCGATCACGATTTGCGGCTTGACCGGCCAATTCGCGATGCCCTCGCGGATGGTCGCTTCGAGATGCGGCATGGTCGGCAGCATCAGTTCGAACACGCGCCCCTCCGCCTGCAACCGGCCGAGCGTCGCGCCAAACACCTCGAGGTGATGCCGGATCTCGCTGCGACGGCTGCCGGGCAGCACCAGGAGCACCGGCGGCTCACTGTTGCGGCGCTTCTGTTCCTCCGCGTTCGGCCGCAGCGAGCCCAATTGCTCGACCAGGGGATGGCCGACATAGCTGCATGGCGGCCCGCCGAGCTTGCGGTATTCCTCCGGCTCGAACGGCAAGAGGCCGAGCACATGGTCGACATAGCCGAGCATGGTCCGCGCCCGTCCCGGCCGCCACGCCCACAGCTGCGGCGAGACGTAATCGACGATCGGAATCGCCGGACTGCGCGAACGCACGCGGCGGGCGACGCGATGGGTGAAATCGGGGCTGTCGATGATGACGAGCGCGTCAGGCGCAGCCTCGGTCACGGCCTCGGCCGTCTTACGGATCAGCCGCAGGATTTTCGGCAATTGCTGAATGACGGCGGCGAAGCCGACGATGGAGAGCTCCTCGATCGGAAACAGGGTCTCGAGCCCCTCGCGCGCCATGCTGCGGCCGCCGACGCCTTCGAACTGCACACCGTCACCGAGGCGCTGGCGCAGCACCTTCATCAAGGCACTGCCGAGCCGGTCGCCGGATTCCTCCGTGGCGATCAGGAAGATCTTGCGCTTGGGATCGCGGCCCTGCATCACGCCGGCAGGCCGATGACGAAGAGATATTTTGCGTCGGCGAGCGCGATCATCGCCTGCGGCTCGGCCGCAATCGTATTGCCGGCGATGACGGCGATGCCGGCAAGGCCGGCCTTGGCGACGCCTTCGATGGTGCGCGGGCCGATCGTCGGCAGGTCGAAGCGCAGATCCTGGCCGCTCTTCGGCGCCTTCACCAGCACACCACGGCCCATGGCCGCGCGGATGCGGCCCTCCTCACGCAGCCGCGCGACGCGGGCGAGCAGCGCGTCAGTGCCCTCGATGTCCTCGACCGCCACGACATGGCCGTCGATCACCACCGCGGCCTGACCGATGTCGAACGGACCGAGCGCGGTCAACACCGCCCGGCCGCGCTCGATGTCGGTCTTGCCAGTGTCGCTCGGCCAGGCGCGGCTGATGCAGCCCTCGGGCATCAGCAGATCGGGCGCGACATCCTTGATGCCGACCATGCGAAAGCCGTCCTGCTCGAGGATACGGCCGACACCGGACAGCAGATGATCGTCGCCGCCGCGGAAGGCGCGAATGACGTTGCCGAGCAGGCGCAGCGTCTTGACGTCGAACCGGATCTCCGAGAGCGACGGCCGCACCAATGTGCCGATGAAGATCAGGTCGCGGCAGCCTTCTTCGCGAAACAGCCGCATCGCGCGGCCGAGCTGGCCGACCGAGATCCAGCGGTGGCGGAATTTCTCCACCCGCGCCGGATCGCAGGCCCCGCGCAGCGGAAACAGCACCGGCGTGATGCCGCGCGCGGCGAGCGACTCGGCGACCGCAAACGGCATCGCGCCGCCGCCAGCAACCACGCCGATCGGCGATGAAACCTCTGAAGCCGCCGATGTCATGCCCGCGGCCATCCCAAGATTACTTCGCGATGGCGGGAAGACAGAGCGGACGCTTGCCCTTGCCGATGAAGTCGAGGATTTCGGCGATCGCAGGGTCTTCGCCCGCGAGCGGCCGCACCGCCACCAGCCGCTCGGCGAAAGTGCCGGGACCATGGAAGAGTTTTTGGTAGAACCCACGCACGGTCGCAAGCCGCTGCTTGGTGAACTTGCGCCGCTTCATGCCGATCAGATTGAGGCCTTCCAGCACTGCATATTGGCCGTTGACGAGGCCGAACGGGATGATGTCGTCGCGAACGCCGCACACGCCGCCGACCATGACCTGCGGGCCGATGCGGGTGAACTGGTGCACTGCGGACAGGCCGCCGATGAAGACAAAGTCGCCGATCTCGCAGTGGCCGCCGAGCGTTGCCGACGTCGCGAAGATCACGTCATTGCCGACATGGCAGTCGTGGCCGACATGGCTGCAGTTCATGAAATACCCGCGGTCCCCAACCGTGGTGACGCCGCCGCCTGCGACGGTGCCAGCATTCATGGTCACGGATTCGCGGATGGTGCAGCCCGAGCCGATCTTGAGCTGAGTTAGCTCGCCACGATAGCTGAGCGATTGCGGCGGCGTGCCGAGCGAGGCGAACGGGTAAATGGTGCAACCGTCACCGATCGTGGTCTGCGCCGTGATATGCACATGTCCGATCAGCTTGCAGTTCGCGCCGATCACGACGTTCTGGCCGATGATGCAATAGGGTCCGATCTCGGTGCCCTCGCCGATCACGGCGCCGTCCGCGACCCGTGCGGTGGGATCAATCTTGCTCATCAAGCCAATCTTACTCGTCAAGAAGGTCTGGTTATGTATTGAAGTCACTTGGTTTTCGGCTGGTTAGCGCGACTATGCCCGATCTGTCCAGTGACGTATCATCTCGGCCTGTTTCATGTGCCGGATGAGGCGGCCTTCCCGGCCCATCAACAGGTTCATGTGAAGCTTGAGGTTATCGTGGTCAGGACCCTGGCACTTCTGCTCGCCCAGCTCGCGACGGCTCCGATCGTGTCCGAGACGGTCGAGACCGGCGAACGCCGCCTCGTCGATCTCGGGACATTTGAATGCCGGGACATCACCCGCAGCACGGTGCTTCAGCGGGTCTGTTACGATCGCAAGCAGCAGGATCTGATTGTCGCGAACAACGGCGTCTATGAGCGCTATTGCGGCCTGACGGCCGAGACGGTCGAACGTCTCCTCGGCGCGCCCTCCATGGGGCGGTTCTTCAACCAAAATATCAAGCGCGAGGCGACCACCGGGCGCTATGCGTGCCGGACGCGCGAGCCGGCCCAGAGGGGGTGATCCCGCTCAGTCCGTCAGCATGGCGCCGACGTCGGCTTCCGCAACGATCTGCCCGTTGACCTTGGCATCGCCGTGAAACCACCACATGGCCTTGCGGCGGCCGAGCGAGCGCATGTGATACTCGATGGTATCGCCGGGCAGCACGGGCTTGCGGAACTTGCACTTGTCGATGGTCAGGAAATAGACCGCCCGCGGCTTCTCGGTGCCCTCGACCGACTTGATGCCAATCACGCCCGCGGTCTGCGCCATCGCCTCGATCATCATGACGCCGGGATAGACCGGGCGCTCGGGGAAGTGCCCCTGGAAGGCCGGCTCGTTGAAGGTGACATTCTTGATGCCGATGCCGCTGTAATCGGCGCGGATGTTGATCACGCGGTCGATCAGGAGCATCGGAAAGCGGTGCGGCAGGGTCTGGAGGATCGCGTTGATATCCACCAGTTCGAACTTAACAGGTGATTCCACCGTCATTCCCGTCCCTCGTCCTTCGCATCGGCCTTGCTGTCGCGCACCAGGCGCTCCACCGCGATGATCTCCTTGAACCACTGTTTGGTCGGCTTGGCGAAATGCCCGCCCCAGCGTCCGCCAGGCGGGATGTCGTCCTTGACGGCACTCATGGCGGTCACCTGAGCTCCGTCGCCGATCTTGAGGTGGTTGTTGATGCCAACCTTCGCTCCCAGCGCCACGTTGTCGCCGATCGTCAGGCTGCCGGCGAGGCCGATCTGGGCCGCCAGCAGGCAGTGCCGCCCGATCGTCACATTGTGGCCGATCTGGACCTGATTGTCGATTTTGGTCCCCTCGCCGATCACGGTGTCGCGCAAGGACCCGCGGTCGATCGTGGTGTTGGCGCCGACCTCGACGTCATTCTGGATCAGCACCCGCCCAGTCTGCGGCACCTTCAGGTGGCCCTCAGGGCCGAAGAAGATGAAGCCGTAACCGTCCTGGCCGATCGAGCAGCCCGGATGGATCAGCACGTTGTTGCCGATCAGGGCGCACTGGATGGCCGTGCGGGCCCCGACATTGCAGTCCCGGCCGATCTTGACGCCGGGGCCGATCACCGCGCCGACGCCGATCACGGTGCCGCTGCCGATCTCGGCGTCCGGGCCGATCACGGCCAGAGGATCGACGATGACGCCGTCCTCCAACCGGGCCGTGGGATCGATGATGGCGGAAGATGCGATGCCGTCATTGCCGACCCAGGATTGCGGCCTGAGCGCGTCTCCGTGCCATTCCCGCGCGATCCTGACGAAGGCACGGAACGGCTGCGCCACCCGCAGCACCGCCACGTGCGCGGGCACCTCGGCCTCGAAGCGCGGGCTCACGAGGCAGGCTCCGGCCCGGGTCGCCTTGAGCTGATCAGCATATTTCAGGTTGTCGAAGAACGCCAGATGCATCGGGCCGGCTTCGTCGAGCGAAGCAAGACCCGTGATGATCCGGCCGCCCCTTTCGGGGTCGACCAGCTGCGCCTTGGTCAGCGTGGCAATTTCAGCCAACGCCGAGGCAGTCGGTTTTGTGAAGAAGGTCGGCTGCGCCATTCCACCCCGTCGCGGTCCGGCTTCGGCATGAAGCGGTCAGCCCGCATCATGCCTCATCTCCAGGATTGGCACGATCCCTTTCGGAAACCGGCTCCAGTGATCCGGATCGTGCCGTGCTGATCGAATTAGAACGTGGTGCCGCCGCCGAACCGGAACTCCTGCGTGCGGTCGTACTTGCCCTTGGTGAGCGGCACGGCGTAGTCGAAGCGCAGCGGGCCGAACGGCGACTGCCAGATCAGGCCGACACCGACCGACGTGCGGACCACCTTGCTGTCGTCATAAACGAGGCCGGTACAGGTTCCGGTGCTCGTCGGATTGATGGTCGACGGGATACAGCCCGGCAGATTGACCTCATTCGTGCCACCGACACCCGTCCAGCTCGTCGGTCCCTTGTAGTCATACAGGCCGCCGGCATCGGCATAGACCGCGCCCTTCAAACCCACTTCCTTGGGCAAGAACCAGAACGGCATCTGCAATTCGAGCGAAGCGCCCCAATACTTGGTGCCGCCGAGCGCGTCCTGCGTACCAAAGGGATTAAGGTCGCGCGGGCCGATGCCGTTCGGTGCGAAGCCGCGGACGAGGTTCGGGCCCATCTGGAAGTGGTCGAGCATCCGCAGATCATCGTTGACCTTGGTCAGAATACCGCCCTGGAGACGGACGATGCCGACGATGTCAGACACCAGCGGAGCGTAATACTTTCCGTCCGCAACGGTCTTCAGATAGCTGACGTCGCCGCCGACGCCGGCGAAATCCTGCCGGAAGTCGATGAGCAGACCATCGGTGGGGTTCTTGTTGTTGTCCAGCGTGTTGTAGGTCAGCGTGTAGCCGAGCGCCGAGGTCAGGGTCTTGCCGTTGGCGAGCTCCTTACGCACCGGCAGCGAGGCTTCGCCATCGCTGTAGCAACCAAGCGACGAGGTGTTCGAGGGGCTGGCCGGATTGCCGGCGGCAATGAAGGCCGGGCTCGGATTGTAGTTGGGGTCCCCGATGTTGTTGTTACAGTTCGCCAGGTAGCTCGGCAGCGTGATTTCCTGCTGGTAGATCGAGTAGCGCAGCTGAAGCGCCAGGTCTTCACGCAAGGAGAAGCCGAGGCGCGGCGAGAAGCCGAGCGTCTTGGTGCCGTAAGAGATGTAGCTGTTGGCCAGCTGCTGGCGCTGATAGAGGTCGAGGCCGAGCGCGACGCGGTAGTCCAGCAGATAGGGCTCGACGAACGACAGCGAGTAACCGCGCGCATACTGGCCATAGGTCACCGACGCCTTGGCGAACAGGCCGCGGCCGAGCAGATTGCGCTCGGAGATCGAGACTTCGGCCAGCGCGCCGTCAGTCGTGGAATAGCCGCCCGAGATCGAGAAGTCGCCGGTCGATTTCTCTTCCATGTCGACGATCAGGATCACGCGGTCGCTCGACGAGCCGGGCTCGGTCGTGATCTTCACGCTCTTGAAGTAGTCGAGGTTCTTCAGCCGCCGCTCGGCGCGATCGACCAGCGCGCGGTTGTAGGCATCGCCTTCCGAGATGTCGAACTCGCGGCGGATCACGTAGTCGCGCGTGCGGGTGTTGCCGCGCAGGTTGATGCGCTCGATATAGGTGCGCGGGCCCTCGTCGACGTTGAACACGACGGAGACGGTATGGGCCTCGAAATTGCGATCGCCACCGGGACGGACCACCGCGAAGGCATAACCGCGGCGCGAAGCCTCGATCTGCATCTCCTCGACTGACTTCTCGACCGATTCGACGTTGTAGAGCGAGCCGACATTGACGCGCGAGTACCCGCGCAGCGACGTGGGGTCGAAGTTCGGAATGCTGGAGCGGAAATCGACCGCGCCGACGCGGTATTGCGCGCCTTCCTCGATCTTGAAGGTGACGTTGAAGCCCTTCTTCTCCGGATCGTATTCGGTGAGCGCGGCCACGACTTGGACGTCGGCGAAGCCGTGCTTGAGATAGAAGCGGCGGATCAGGTCGCGGTCGGCCTCGACACGATCGGGATCGTAGATGTCGCCGCTGGCGAGGAAGCTCAGCAGGTTCGATTCGCGCGTCTTGATGACGTCGCGCAGGCGATAGGACGAGAATGCATTGTTGCCGACGAACTCGATCGACTTGACGCCGGTCTTGGCGCCCTCCTCGATCGTGAAGATCAGGTCGACGCGATTGTTCGGTTGCTCGATGATTTCAGGCGTGACGCGCACGTCATAGCGGCCGGACCGGCGATAGATCTCGGCGATTCGCAAGGTGTCGGACTGCACCATGGCGCGGGAGAAGGTGCCCCGTGCCTTGGACTGGACTTCAGCGGTGAGCTGCTCGTCCTTGATCTTTTTGTTGCCCTCGAAGGCGATGCGCCCGATCACCGGGTTTTCCACCACGGAGACGATGATCTGGCCGCCGGGGCCGCGATTGATCCTGACGTCCTGGAACAGGCCGGTCTCGATCAAGGCCTTGAGGCCGTCGTCGATGGCGCCTTGATCCAGGCGACCGCCCGGACCCGGCTTGAAATAGGAGCGGATCGTCTCCACCTCGACACGGCGATTTCCCTGGACGGAAATCGACTGCACGGTCTGAGCGAGCGCAGACGAAGACACGAAAACAGCCCCAACCGGGGCAACCACCGGCGCGCCGAACATGATCAGGGTTGCGAGCAAGCCCCCCCGGAGTCGCAGTCCAAACTTCATCGCGCAACGCGCCCTTATCATTCCGTACCAGACCCAACCCCAACGCCGATCTGGAAGATTCCCCAAGTTCAGGCCGCTTGTAGCCAATTTCACCGACGCCGCAAACGGCCGAACGCGCCGCAATTTCAATTTCATTCCAAGACGTTGCTCAACAGCAACGCCACAAAAAAGCCCCTATCAGGAAGCCGCCATCCGAAGGATGTCGTTGTAGGTCGCAAACACCATCAACATCAGCACCAAACCGAGCCCGATTCGGAACCCCATCTCCTGAGTCCGTTCGGACAGAGGCCGGCCGCGGACCACTTCCGCCGCGTAGAACATAAGGTGACCGCCATCGAGCAGCGGGATCGGGAACAAGTTCAACAGACCGATCGACACCGACAGCACCGCGCACAAATTGATCACGAACTGGAATCCGGCGCTGGCCGCCTGCCCCGACATCTTCGCTATTCCCAGAACGCCGCTGACCTCGTTGGGATTGCCGTTTCCGACGAACAACGAGCCCAGGAACTTGAAGGTGCTGGTGATGATGAACCAGACCTGCTCGACGCCGATCTTGAGCGCTTCGCCGACGCCCACCGGAGCGGTCGAGGCCTCACCGGCCTGCGACTTGTGCTCGACACCGAGCACGCCGACGCGATGGCGGTTGCCGAAGGGATCCTTGCGCTCGAGCAGCGCCGGGGTCGCGGTCAGCGACACGATCGCGCCGTCCCGCTTCACCTGGAACGCAAGCGCTGAACCCGCGCTCATCGCAACGATTCGCTGCATGTCGGCAAAGCTCTCGATCGGCTTGCCGTCGATCTGGACGACGACGTCCCCGACCTTGAAGCCGCCCGCCGCCGCAGCGCCGTCGGCAACGACGCCATCGACGCGCGCGATCGTGCTCGGCTTGCCGTAGTACAGCGCCATGGTGGCGAAGATCAGCGCGCCGAGGATGAAATTGGCGATCGGTCCGGCAGCGACGATGGCGGCGCGCGGGCCGACCTTCTTGTGGTGGAAGCTGCCTGCGCGCTCCTCGGCCGTCATGGCCGCGAGCGTCTGGGCCGACGGGGTCGAGGCCTCGCTCTCGTCGCCAAAAAACTTGACGTAGCCGCCAAGCGGAATCGCGGAGATCTTCCAGCGGGTTCCGTAACGGTCGTTGAAACCGACCAGCTCAGGCCCGAAACCGAGTGAAAAGGTCAAAACGCGAACGCCCGCCCAGCGCGCGACCAGGAAATGGCCGAGCTCGTGGAAGAACACGACGATGGTCAAGACGAACAGGAAGGGGATCGCGTAACCGAGGAGCCCATGGCTCAACATATTGAAACTATGGACAAAAAAGTCGATCATCGAATTCCCTCATCCAGCGCCGCAAGGCCCTGGCCCCGAACCATCTAGGATGCCTTTAAGGCAATTTGAGGCAATAGGGCGGCAGCTCTATTTCGCGCAACATGGTCAACGGAGATTGCATCATCGGCCGAGGTCATCGGAGCCTGGTTCCCGCTGCGGACCCAGTCGTCCAGCGTCGCCTCCACCAGCCGCGCGATCGCACCAAACCGGATCTTGCCGGCGATGAAGGCGGCGACCGCGACCTCGTTGGCAGCGTTGTAGACGGTGGTCGCTCCCTTCCCGGTCCGGAGCGAATCGTAGGCTAGGCGCAGGCCCGGGAACCGCTCGAAATCCGGCGCCTCGAAGGTCAGCTGGCCGATCTTGGCCAGGTCGAGCTTGGCCGCCGGCCCCTTGATGCGGTCGGGCCAGCCCAGGCAATGCGCGATCGGCGTCCTCATATCGGGCGCGCCGAGCTGGGCCACGACGGAGCAATCGGAAAATTCGACCATGCCGTGGATGATCGACTGCGGATGAACGAGGACGTCGATCTCGTCGGGCGCGAGCGCGAACAGATAGGACGCCTCGATCACCTCGAGCCCCTTGTTCATCATCGAGGCGGAATCGATCGTGATCTTCTGGCCCATGCTCCAATTGGGATGCTTCAGGGCCTGCTCGAGCGTGGCCTGCTCGATGTCGGCAGGCTTCCAGGTCCGGAACGGGCCGCCCGAGGCGGTGATGATGACGCGGACGAGTTCGTCGCGATTGCCTGAGCTCAGCGCCTGGAACAAAGCGTTGTGCTCGGAATCGGCCGGCAGGATGCAGGCGCCGGCCTTTGCCGCGCGCTGCATGAAGAAATCGCCGGCGCACACCAGGCATTCCTTGTTGGCGAGCGCGACATGCGCGCCGCGATCAACCGCGGCCAGGGCCGGCTTCAGTCCGGCGGCGCCGCTCACGGCCGCCATCACCCAATCGGCCGGACGCGCACCGGCCTCGATCACCGCGCTTTCGCCGGCGCCGCATTCGGTGCTGGTCCCGGCCAACGCGGCCTTGAGCTCGGCGAGCTTGGAGGTGTCGGCGATCGCGACGTAGCGCGCGGAGAATTCCTTCGCGAGCTTGGCCAGCGCTTCGACATTGCCGTTCGCCGTCAGCGCCTCGACACGGTAGCGCTCGGGCGCGGCGCGCAGCAAATCCATCGTGCTGTCGCCGATCGACCCAGTGGCGCCGAGAACCGTGACGCTGCGGACGGCAGACGCAGCAAGCCTGTTATTACGCAATGGGACTGCGCTCATATCCTCACCAAACCACAAGACCGCTTCCGGCGCTATGCACACCATGGCGGAGAAAGCCGATAATCCATGCCGCCAGGATGGCGGCGACAAACCCGTCCAGGCGGTCCATAAGTCCGCCATGGCCCGGAATTAAGTGACTGGAATCCTTGACGCCGAAGCGCCGCTTCACCGCCGATTCGAACAGATCGCCCAACGCCGATACCACCGACAGGATGGCGCTGACGAGCAGCAATGGTGCCATCTTTCCGAGCCCGCAAGCCGCGAAGCCTACCGCAACCAAGAGGCTCGCGACAAAGCCGCCGAGAGCGCCCGCCCAGGTCTTCTTCGGGCTCACGCGCGGCCACAGCTTCGGTCCACCGATGCTGCGGCCGGCGAAATAGCCGCCGATATCGGTCGCCCACACCACGAGCAGCACGAACATCAGAGCGGCGAAGCCGTTCACGAGATCCTGCCGCACCAGGATCGAGGCCAGCAGCGCCGCCGATGCATAGGCGAACCCGGCAGCTGCCCAGACGAACTTGCCCCGCGCGATCAGCGTCACGATCGCGCCGCCGATGAAGCCGGCAATGACGGCGGTCTTGAGCGCGCCGAAGGCAACGCAGAATCCCATGATCGCGATGACGATGGTCCCCGTCCCGGTCAGCGCGACCGAGCCCGCGCCCACCACCATGAGCCATTCCGCGAACAGTCCGATCGATACCAGGGTGACAAGAAGTGCCCACAACCAGCCGCCGGCGTAGGCGAGCGCAATGGCGAGCGGCGCCAGCACGAGCGCGGCGAGGATCCGCAGCACGAGATTTCTCGGGGCAGGCGCAGAGCCCGCCGGTGCGGCGTCGGGTTCGCTCACGAGGCGGTTTTCGCGACCAGGCCGCCGAAACGGCGCTCGCGCCTGGCAAATTCGGCGATCGCGCTTTCAAGCGCCGCCTTGTCGAAATCGGGCCAGTGGATCGGCACGAAGACGAGCTCGCTATAGGCGGCCTGCCACATCAGAAAGTTGGACAGGCGCTGCTCGCCGCTGGTGCGGATGATGAGATCGGGATCGGGAATGTCGGGCGCATCGAGATGCGCGCCAAGCGTCTCGGCGTCGATCGTGGCGGGATCCCGCCTGCCCTCTGCGACTTCGCGCGCGAGTTTCTGCGCGGCCTTCGCGATCTCTTGCCGCGAGCCGTAGTTGAAGGCGACGACGAGCGTGAGGCGCGTGTTGTCGCGCGTCAGTTCCTCCGCCTCGTTGAGGAGCGCGCAGATGTCGCTCTCGAGCCCTTCGCGCTCGCCGATGATGCGGACCTTGACGCCGTCGCGATGCAGGCTCGCCAGATCGTTGCGGATGAAGCGCCGCAGCAGGCCGAAGAGATCGCCGATCTCGCTCGCCGGGCGTGACCAGTTCTCCGAGGAGAACGAGAAGATGGTGAGATAGCGAATGCCGAGCTCGTGCGAGGCGCGCACCACGCGGCGCAACGCGTCCACGCCGCGGCGATGCCCTTCCGCACGCGGCAAGCCGCGCGCAGCCGCCCAGCGCCCGTTGCCATCCATGATGATGGCGACATGCGCAGGCGCGTCGGACCGGTCGGGTCCTTCCGTTGCGGGCGCGGCGGCGTTGGACATGAAGGCGATGCCTTAAACGGTGAGGATTTCTTTTTCCTTGGCGGCCAGCAGCTGGTCGATCTCGGTGATCGTGCCGTCGGTCGCCTTCTGCACCTCGTCGGCGTGACGCTTCTGGTCGTCCTCCGACATCTCGTGATTCTTCTCGAGCTTCTTGAGCACGTCGAGACCGTCGCGACGGACATGGCGCGCAGCGACCTTGGCGGCCTCCGCGTATTTGTGCGCGACCTTCACCAGCTCCTTGCGGCGCTCCTCGTTGAGCTCGGGAATACGCAGGCGCAGCACCTGGCCTTCGGTCGCGGGCGACAGGCCGAGGTTGGAATCGACGATCGCCTTCTCCACGGCCTTGACCATCGACTTGTCCCAGACCTGCACCGAGATCAGGCGCGGCTCCGGCACGCTGACGGTGGCGAGCTGATTGAGTGGCATGTGAGTGCCATAAGCGTCGACCTGCACCGGATCGAGCATCGAGGCGGAGGCGCGCCCCGTCCGCAGGCCGCCAAGCTCGTGCTTGAGGGACTGGACGGCGCCCTGCATGCGGCGCTTCACTTCGTTGAGGTCGAAACTACCCGTGGCCATCACGTTTCTCCTTCAAAATCCCGGCGACCGCTCCGCGCCCTTCTCTCGGGGCGCGACGACGAGCCGTCAGCCGGCGACAATGGTTCCGTGGCCGGCACCACGCAGAATCGCACCGATCGAACCCGACTGCGCGATCGAGAATACAATGATAGGCAGCGACGTCTCGCGGGCAAGCGCGAAGGCGGTGGCATCCATCACCTTGTAGTCGCCCTCGATGGCCTGCGAATGCGTCAGCCGGTCGAACCGCGTGGCGGTCGGATCCTTCTTCGGGTCGGCCGAGTAGACGCCGTCGACATTGGTCGCCTTCAGCACCGCCTGGGCGCCGATCTCGGCGGCGCGCAGCACCGCGGTCGTGTCGGTGGTGAAGAACGGATTGCCGGTTCCGCCGCCGAGCAGCACGATCCGGCCCTCGGCGAGGTATTTGTGCGCCGCGGTGCGGGTGAACAGCTCGGAAATCTCCGGCATGACGAAGGCCGACAGCGTGCGCGCGGGCGAGCCCTTGCGCTCGATCGCCGCTTCCAGCGCGAGGCAGTTCATCATGGTGGCGAGCATGCCCATGGTGTCGCCGGTCGGGCGCGATACGCCGCGGGAGGAGACCTCGACGCCGCGCACGATGTTGCCGCCGCCGATCACGACCGCCACCTCGGTGCCGAGCTTGCGGGCGGCGATCAGATCGTCCGCAACCCGGTCCACAGTCGGCTGGTCGATACCAAACCCCTGCTGTCCCGCGAGATATTCGCCGGACAGCTTGATCACGACGCGACGATAGACCGGATCAGTCATGAGCACTTTCCTTGTCCGGGCGCCGCTTCCGGCGGCACGCCGGAAGGAGGTGTTCCGGCGCTTACTTCTTGCCGCTGGCCGCCGCGACCTCGGCTGCGAAGTCGCTTTCCTGCTTCTCGATTCCCTCACCGAGAGCATAGCGCACAAAGCCCGCGATCTTCACAGGCCCGCCGACCTTGCCCTCGGCTTCCTTCACAGCCTGCGCCACCGACTTGCCGGTGTCGTGGATGAAGGCCTGCTCGAGCAGGCAGACTTCCTTGTAGTAGGTCTTGAGGCCGGACTCGACGATCTTCTCGATCACGTTCTCGGGCTTGCCCTGCTGGCGATATTTGTCGGCGAGCACGTCCTTCTCGCGCTTGACGACCGCCGGATCGAGGCCGGACGGGTCGAGCGCCAGCGGGTTGGCGGCGGCGACATGCATCGCGATCTGGCGACCGAGCGTTGCGAGCTCGTCGGCCTTGCCCGGCGATTCCAGCGCCACGATCACGCCCATCTTGCCGGCGCCGTCGACGACGGCACCGTGGACGTAGCTCGACACCACGCCCTGGCTGACTTCGAGCTGGGCGCCGCGGCGGAGCGTCATGTTCTCGCCGATTGTGGCGATCGCGTCATTGATCGCGGTCTCGATCGTGACATCGCCGACCTTGGCGGCCTTGATCTTCTCGACATCGGCGCCGACGTCGAACGCGACCTGAGCGATCATCTTGACCAGACCCTGGAACTGGCCGTTGCGCGCCACGAAATCGGTCTCGGAGTTGACCTCGACCACGACGCCCTTGGTGCCCTTGGTGAGCGCGCCAATCAGGCCCTCGGCCGCGACGCGGCCCGACTTCTTGGCGGCCTTCGACAGGCCCTTCTTGCGCAGCCAGTCCTGCGCCGCTTCCATGTTGCCGTCGTTTTCGGTCAGCGCGGCCTTGCAGTCCATCATGCCCGCGCCGGTCGACTCGCGCAGGTCCTTGACCATCGCAGCTGTGATCGTTGCCATCGTTGAAAATCCTTTGTGCCTGCCGGTTTGCCGCGGCGCGGCATCGAAGCGCCCCGCCGCGGTCCATCTCAGGAATTCGCGTCAACTGAAATGGTGGCCGGATCCTATCCGGCCAACCCATCGCTCTTTTTGACTATTCCGCTTCCGCGGTCAGCGCCTTGGCCTTGGCCACCCAGGCATCCGCGCGGCTCGGCAGACCGACTTCTTCGCCGATCGTGTGCGCGGTGTCGTGGTCGAGCTCGGCGAGCTGCCAGTAGTGGAAGATGCCGAGATCGTTGAACTTCTTCTCGATCGCACCCGACACGCCCGGGAGCTTCTTGAGGTCGTCCGCGGTGCCGCGGGGACCTGCAAGGCCCTGGAAACCGCTCGACGAGGGCGCCGGCAGCTCTTCGGCGAGCGGCTGGGCCGAGGCGCCGACATCGACGCCCGAATCGCCCTGGGCGCGCGAAATGCCGTCGATCGCCGCACGCGCAATGAGATCGCAGTACAGCGAAATGGCGCGGCCGGCGTCGTCATTGCCCGGCACCACATAGGTGATGCCCTTGGGGTCCGAATTGGTGTCGACGATCGCCGCGACCGGGATGTTGAGCCGCTGGGCTTCCTGGATCGCGATGTCTTCCTTGTTGGTGTCGATCACGAAGATCAGGTCGGGCAAACCGCCCATGTCCTTGATGCCACCGAGCGAACGATCGAGCTTGTCGCGCTCGCGCTGCAGCGTCAGGCGCTCCTTCTTCGTGTAGGAATTGGCTTCGCCGCCCGACAGCACGTCGTCGAGGTGACGCAGGCGCTTGATCGAGGCCGAGATCGTCTTCCAGTTGGTCAGCGTGCCGCCGAGCCAGCGCGAATTGACGAAATACTGCGCGCAGCGCTTGGCCGCATCGGCAACGCCGTCCTGCGCCTGGCGCTTGGTGCCGACGAACAGGATGCGGCCGCCCTTGGCAACCGTGTCGCTGACGGCCTGGAGGGCCTGGTGCAGCATCGGCACGGTCTGGGCGAGGTCGACGATGTGGATGTTGTTGCGGGTGCCGAAAATGAACGGTGCCATTTTCGGATTCCAGCGGTGAGACTGGTGACCAAAGTGCACGCCAGCTTCGAGCAGCTGACGCATGGTGAAATCAGGTAGCGCCATCGTTCTAATTCTCCGGTTGGTTCCTCCGGAAACGTGTGAGCAAAACGGAGCGTTCTCGCCCCGGTTGCCACCGGACGGCCTTGTGAGCCATGTTTCCGTGTGAGATGGCGCGCTATATAGCGCCATTTCGGCCAGAAGCAAGGAAATAAGGGCCTTTCGGGGGGCGGGTTTCGCCCGCCAGAGGCCCTTTTAGAGAGATCGGGCCGTGCCTTAGCACTTCGGCTGGTTCGGCGGGCACTTCTTTGCCGCCGGCGGCGGAGCCGCGGGGTGTGGCGGAGGCGCTGCCGGGCGGGGCGGTGGCGGA
>NZ_PSRT01000030.1 GCF_004212635.1 Bradyrhizobium genosp. SA-3
GGCGCGCCGCTCGGCCTCGCTGCGGCGGAAGGCGTGCACCTTGAGCAGGATGCGCTGGCCGGCGCCCTGCGGTCCGAATTCGCCCGCATGGGCGTAGTCGTCGGGTGAGATCGGGAGAAAATAGAGCGTGATCGTATCGGCGGTCACGCCGAATGCCGTCACCAGGCTGTCGGTTACGGACTTCGCCAGCGCGGCCTTGCGCTGCCTTGGGACTTGCGGGGCGAGCACTTCGACATAGGGCATCGATCAGACCTTCGCGGGCTTGGTCGCAGACGATTTGGATGAAGACGATTTGGACTTCGCGGATTTCGCAGGGGCCGGGGCGTCGATCTGGCGGCAGGAGTCGCGCTTGATCAGCCGGGCGCCGACGCGATATTCGCGAACACGCTCGCTGCCGTTGCCCCTCGCGTCCATGCGATGCAGCAGCCGGTCGACGGCGAGATTGGCAAGATCCCGCGCGCCGTTATCGACGATGCTGATGGCCGGGCGATGCCATTCGAACCACGGCATGTCCTCGTAGCAGAGCAGCGAGAGATCATCTGGAATGGCGATGTTCCGTTCCGCCGTCACGCGCAGCACGCCGAGCGTAGCTTCGTGATTGGCGACGAAGATCGCGCTCGGCGGGCGAGGAAGGTCGAGCAGCTTGCGGGCGCACGTCGCGCCGGTCTCGGGCACGTAGTGGCCGGCATGAATCAATGTGTCGTCCCTGGCGATTCCGGCCTCGCGCAAGGCGCGGACATAGCCGGACAACCGTTCGCGGCCCGACGTGGTGTCCTGGCGGCCGACGATCAGCCCGATGCGCTTGTGCCCGAGCTCGATCAGGTGGCGCGTGCCCAGATAAGCGCCTTGCGGGTCGTCGGCGAGCACGGTCTCGAGATCGGTCGCGTCATCGCGCCGCACCAGGCAGACGATGGGCACGTCCTTCGAGAGTGTCTTGAGCTGGGCACCGTTCTTGCCTGTCGGCACCACGATCAGCCCGTCGATGCGGTGGTCGACCAGCGTGGTGAGGGTGTCGCTCTCCTGCTCCGGATCGTCGCCGCCGATGCACAGAAGCATCTGATAACCCAGCGCCTTCAGGCGCGCCTGCACCACTTCGGCCATCACCTGGAACGAGGCGTTGGTCAGATTGTGGACGAGAAGCGCCACGAGCCGCGATTGTCCGGTTTTGAGGCCCCGCGCGATCGGGTTCGGCCGATAGCCGAGCTCGCGCGCGATGCGCACCAGGCGCTGCTGCGTACGCTCGCTGGTCAGGCCGGTTCCCGTCAGCGCTCGGGAAGCAGTGCTGACTGAAACGCGGGCCGCCTGTGCCACATCTTTGAGCGTGACGCTCATCAAACCTGCCGATAGACTGCAAACGATTGCAGAAACGCTATGAGCTTATTCTTCGTGGATCAAGCTCAAAAAATGGATGGTGTTGCCCAATGCAGAGCCATTTATGCAAACGATTGCATAGCGTGTGCGGATATTCCGCAGACTTCATCCATCGCCTGAATTCACCCGAGCATCCGGCAGTTCCCCGATGAAGACGTTCCGCGGCACCTACACCGTAATGATCACCCCGTTCACGGCAGCGGGGGCGGTCGATGTCGCGGCCTTGCGCGCCTTCGTCGACTGGCAGATCGCGCAGGGTATTCATGGGTTGATCCCGCTTGGCTCGACCGGTGAGTTCCTGTCCATGGACGATGACGAGAAGGCGCTGGTTGCGGAGGTCGTCATTCGCCAGGCCGCGGGCCGCGTGCCGGTGCTGATCGGCACCGGCGCAGAGGATACGCGTGAGGTGGTGCGCCTCAGCCGCCGTGCCGAAAAACTGGGCGCCGACGGCGTGATGATCATCCCGCCGTTCTATTCGACGCCGACCGACGACGAACTCGTCCATCACTACAAGACGGTTGCCGACGCGATCGCGCTGCCGATCATGGTCTACAACAATCCGGCAACCGCTAACGTCGACCTCAAGCCGCAGCTCGTGGAGCGCATCGCCGAGATCGACAACTGCCTCTATATCAAGGAGTCGACGCTGGAGGTGACGCGCGTGCGCGATATCATCCGCCTCTGCGGCGACAGGATGACGGTGTTCGGTGGCATCCTCGGCTTCGAATCCTTCGTCGAGGGAGCGCAGGGCTGGGTGGCCGTGGCTTCCAATGTCGTGCCGTCCGAGATGGCGCGCATCTTCAGCCTCGTCGCCGACCACGGTGCGATCAAGGAAGCACGCGAGCTCTATCTCAAATACCTGCCGGTGATCGAATTCGTCGGCGGCCAGGCCTATGTCGCCGGCAGCAAGGCGCTGCTCGGCCATATGGGCTTTGCAGCCGGCCATCCGCGTCCGCCGCGCCTGCCGCTGCCGGCTGCACAGGATGCGGCCGCACGTGCCCTGGTCAAGACGTTCGATCTCGTGTGGCGCAGCGCGCCAATTGCAGCTGCCTGAAGTGAGGTGTGAACGGATGAACCTGCTCGACGGCGTCAAGATCCTCAGCTTCAATCACTATCTCGCTGGTCCCCTGGCCGCGCAGACACTCGCCGATCTCGGCGCGGACGTCATCGCGGTCGAGCCGATCGAGGGAGCGTTTCAGCGCAACTGGGCGGTCGCCAATCATTTCGTCGCAGGCGACAGCGTCAATCATCTGGCGACCGGACGTAACAAGCGCAGCCTCGCTGTCGATCTCAAGCATCCCGACGGCATTGCCGCGGTGAAGAAGCTGGTCGCGACCGCCGACGTCGTGATGGAGAATTTCCGCCCCGGCACCATGGCCAAGCTCGGTCTTGGTTACGACACGCTCAAGGCAATCAATCCCGGCCTGATCTATGCGGTCGCAACCGGCTTCGGATCGGAGGGACCTTACAAGGATCGTCCCGGCCAGGACCTGCTGCTCCAGGCGATGTCGGGCCTTGCGATGCGGACCGGGCGGGCGGACGGCGAACCGACGGCGGTCGGCGCTGTCATCGTCGATCAGCATGCCGCCTCGCTCTATGCCATGAGCATCCTCGCGGCGCTGTTTGCCCGAACGAGAACCGGCAAGGGGCAGCTGGTCGAGGTCAACCTTTATCAGGCGGCGCTCGATCTCCAGGTCGAGCCGCTGACCGCCTGGCTCAACGGCGCGCCGTCGCCGACGTCGCGCGGTCCGGCGGGCATCGCAGCGTGGTTCAGCCCCGGTCCCTACGGCATTCACGCCACGGCCGACGGCCATCTCGCGATTTCCATGGCCTCGCCCAAGGCGCTCGCGGTTGCGCTGGAGAGCGAGGAGTTGAAGCAGTTCGGCGACACCGACAGTTTTTCGAAGCGCGAGGAGATCACCGGGATCGTTGCAGCCCGGCTGAAGCAGAAGTCGGCGGCGGAATGGCTGCCCGGGCTGGAAGCTGCACGGGTCTGGCACGCGCCGGTGCAGGATTATCGCGACCTCGAGTCCGATCCCCAGCTCAGGCATCTCGGCGTGTTCAAGAGCGCCGAGAGTGCGGGGGGCGCGCCGATCCGCATGGTCGCGCATCCCGCGCGCTATGACGGCCAGACCCCGGAAGTGCGGCTGGTGCCGCAGCGGCTCGGTGCGCAGACGCGCGAGGTGCTCGGCGAGATCGGCTACGGCGCCGCGGAGATCGAGGCGATGGTCGCCGGCAAGGCTATCGGGGTCGCGCGATGATCGATTTTTCTGTCCCCGAAGAGACGCGCCTCTTGGTCGACACCGTCCGGCGCTTCGTCGAGACGGAGGTGCAGCCGCTCGAAGACGTCGTGGAGCAGACGGCCAAAGTGCCGGCCGATGCGCTCGCGGTCACAAAGGCCAAGGCACAGAAGCTCGGCCTCTACGCCATGAATATGCCGGCGGACGTCGGCGGCGGCGGGCTAACTTGCGTCGAGCATTGCCTGGTTGAGGAAGAGTTCGGCAAGACGTCGGATGCGCTGATCCGCCGCGTGTTCGGCCAGGTCTATCCGATGCTGATGGCCTGCCAGGGCGACCAGGTCGAGCGCTATCTGCTGCCGACGGTGAAGGGCGACAAGATCTGTGCCATGGCGATCACGGAGCCGGGCGCCGGTTCCGACGCGGCGTCGATCAGCACCACGGCGCACCTCGATGGCGATACGTGGGTCCTCAACGGCACCAAGCATTTCATCAGCGACGGCGACATCGCCGACTATGTGATCCTGATGGCGCTGACCGACAAGGCGAAGCGGGCCCGCGGCGGCATCACCCTGTTCCTGGTCGACCGGAGTACGCCCGGCTTCAAGGTCGCGCGCACCCAGCCGATGATGGGCCATCGCGGCTACGGCCATGCCGAGCTGAGTTTTGAGGACTGCCGCATTCCTAAGGACGCGGTGCTCGGCGAGGTCGGCGGTGGTTTCAAGCTGATCATGCAGAGCGTGCTGCAGATCCGCCTCGCCCATATCGGCGCGCGCGCCGTCGGCATGGCGCAGCGCGCGCTCGAGATGATGCGCAAGCATGCCGGCGAGCGGCGTCAGTTCGGCCAGCTGATCGGCGACTTCCAGATGGTGCAGAAGCTGATCGCCGATTCCGCCACCGAGATCTTTGGCGTCAAGATGATGGTGATGAATGCCGCTTGGGACATCGATCAGGGCAGGGATGCGCGCGACAAGGTCTCGATGATCAAGGTCGCGGCCTCCGAGATGCAGGGCCGCGTGGTCGACCGCGCCATCCAGGTGTTCGGCGGCATGGGTTTCAGCAAGGACCTGCCGCTGGAGCGCATGTATCGCGACGCCCGCGTCACCCGCATCTACGACGGCACCTCCGAAATTCACCGCATGCTGGTTGCGCGCAGCACCATCAAGAACGGCTTGCAGCTCTAGGGAAGCGATCGATGTCTCACGCACCTCTCAAGCCCGGCGCCGCCTTCGCCTTTCGCAAGACCATGACGGTGGCCGAGCAGGCGATGTTCACCGGCATCAGCGGCAATCTCGGCGGTCTCTATGTCGACGCCGTCCGCGCCAGAAAGGCGGGCGCCTCCAACATGGTCGCCTTTGAGCTCGCCGTCGGCGGTCTTGCCACGACGTGCCTCAGCCAGCTCGGCGGGCCGACGCGGCGGATCGGCAGCATCGCGCTGAACTTTGCCGCGCCGGTGATCGTCGGCGAGTCCGTCGAGGCCAGGGCGGAGATCGTCTCGATCGCCGGCGATGATGCGGTCTGCCGTGTCACCTGCACGCTGTCGCCCTCGGGCACGACCGTGGTGGACGGCACCGCAACCCTGGTTCCCTTCATGAAGGCCTGAGCCATGTACGAGCCGAAATCCTTCGACGATCTCAAGGTGAATGACAGGGTCAGCCTGAGCAAGACCATCACCGAGGCGGATGGCGCGCTCTATATCGCCGCGACCGGCGATTTCGGCCCCGTTCATGTCGACGAGGTCTATGCCGGCGCGACCCGCTTCGGCCGCAGGCTGGCGCCGGGGATCATGGTTGCGGGTCTTTGCACCAGCATCCTCACCAGCGAACTCGTCGGCACCATCGGCGTCTCCGTTGAGGATCGGTTCTGGTTCACCGGGCCCGTGTTCTACGGCGACACGCTTACCTTCGACGTCTGGATCGCCCAGCAGCACGATGAGACCCGCACCATCATCTGGGAGGCGAGCGCGCGCAACGAGGGTGGCCTCGAAGTGCTGAAGGCACGGGCAAGCTTGAAATTCCCGCGGCGCAAACCGTCATGAGCAAGGCGACGAAGAAAACGGATTTGCGCGGCGTGACGGTCGCAACCGTGCTGCCCTTCAGGGACGACAGCTCGATCGACTGGGACGGCTACGCCCGCGTGCTGGACCATTGCGCCTGCCCGGATGGAATCGCGGCGGTGTTCGTCAACGGCCATGCCGGCGAGGGCGGGTCGCTCTCGGACGACGAGCGTCAGGCGGTGATCTCGCGGACGCGCCGGCTGATCGGCAGCAAGCCCTTGCTGGCCGGCATCATTGCGCATTCCACCGCCGAGGCGATCCATCAGGCCCAGCTCGCGGAATCGGCCGGCGCCGATTGCGCCGTGCTGTTCCCGCCCGCGCCGCTCGGCGGCGGCGCCTCGGCGACCTCGCGCGCGCCGGTGGCTTTCGTGCAGGCGGTCAGCTCCGCAATCGGAATTCCCGTGTCGATCTTCCAGTATCCGCTGGCGTCCGGCTTCGGCTATTCGCCGGAGACCCTCGCGACAATCGCGGCGCTCGACAGCGTCATCGCCATCAAGGAAGGCAGCGATACTATGCTGGCCTATGATGAGAACCGGCGGGCGGTGAAGCAGGCCGCGCCTTCCGTCGCGATCCTGCCGTCGAATTTCAACTGGTTCCTGCCGCAGCTCGCGGTCGGCGGCGACGGCATTCTCTCCGGACTCGTCAGCCTCGCGCCGCATCTGTTCGTCGCGCTCTGGCAGGCCTCGCTTGCCGACGATCTCAAGGCGATGCGCGCCGTCAACGAGCGGCTCTATCCGATCGTCCGCGCGATCTACGGGCCTGCGCCGATCATGGACATGCACACGCGCATGAAGGTCGGGTTGAAGGCCCTCGGCCTGATCCGCAACGCCGATCCAAGGCCGCCGCTGCTGCCGGTTCTGCCCGCGCTGTGCGAGGCCATTGCAACCACCGTCGGCGCGGCGCGCGCGGCCGGTGACATCCGTCTGGCATGAGGGGCGAGCCGATGCCGGACGAAGCCTTCATCCACATCGTGCGGGTCGACATCGATCCCGAGCACGAGGCTGCGTTCAACGCCTGGTACGAGCAGAGGCATTTTCCCGATCTGCTCGCCTGTCCCGGCTGGCTCTCGGCAAAGCGCTTCGTCTCCATCGGCGACGGGCCGAAATATGCCGCCATGTACGAAGTCGCGGGGCGATGGGCGTTCGAGACGCCGGAGTTCCTGAAGGTGAAGGGTTTTGGTCCGTTCGAATCCCTGGTGAAGAATTTCATGCGCATCCAGCTGAGGCCGATGTCGGGACCGGCCTGAGCAGATCGAAGATCATGCTGCCTGCCGTGTCGCGAGATCCGGCCGGCCGCATCCAAGAAACGGCGAGGGGGAATCCCGGGCGAGGAACTGCATCGGTCATTGGCGTCTTACTGGAGGAATTCATGGTCTCGACACTGCTTCGCTTGAGCGCGGCCGCCGCACTCGTTCTCGCATCCACGGCGGTGCATGCCGCCTGTACGCCCGCAATCACCGACGACAATCTGATTGCGCCGGGCAAATTGCAGCTCTCCATCAACCCGACCAATCCGCCACAGCAATTCGTCGACAAGGACGGCCAGCTGCAGGGCCTCAACGTCGAGCTCGCCGCCGAGCTCGGCAAGCGGTTGTGTCTTCCGGTCGAACTCGTCCGGATGGATTTTCCGGCGATGATCCCTGCGCTCAACGCGGCCCGCATCGACGGCATCGACACCGGCATGTTCTGGACCGAGGAACGTTCCAAGCTGATGTACATGGTGCCTTACGCGATTCAGGCCATTTCGGTCGTAGTTGCTCCCGACAGCGGCACAAAAATTGCTACCGAAAACGATCTGATCGGAAAATCATCCGCCGTTGAGGTCAGCAGTTACCAGATGAACTGGCTCAAGAAGCTCAGCGATGCCAGCGCCGCGAAAGGCGGAGCCGCCGTCGAGATGCGGACGTTCCCCACTGCCACCAACGTCGTCAGCGCGCTGCTAGCGGGACAGGTCGACAACGCCCTGCTCGTCGATAGCGTGGCGCGCGACCTCACCAGCCGGGGCCGCGTCAAGGAAGTGCTGAGCGGGCTCGGCACGGCGCGCACGACGCTCGGCTTCCGCAACAAGACGGTGGTCGATGCCGTCGTCAAGGCGCTGAACGCTATGCGGGCCGACGGCAGCTACCAGGCGCTGTTCGACAAGTTCGGCCTGACCAGCATGCCGGCCGACCAGCCGCTTGCGATCGCCGGCCCCGGTCCGGCCTGATTCTTACGGAGACGAGCCGATGAGCCATTTCAGTCCGACGGCCGCCGTCAGCTATTTCTTCAATTACTTCCTGATGAAAGGAGTGCTCGTCACCATCGGCTTGACGGTGGCGGCGGTCGTCGGCGGATTGATCCTCGGCATGGGCATCGCGTTGCTGCGCATGTCGTCCAATCCGGTGCTCGCGGGTGCGGCGCGCTTCTACATCTGGTTCTTCCGCGGCACGCCGCTCCTGATCCAGCTGGTGGTGATCTACAGCGGCTTGCCGCAGCTGGGCATCAAGTTCAGCGTGATCACCTGCGCGCTCGTCGGCCTGATCCTCAATGAGGCGGCCTATCTCGCCGAGATCGTGCGCAGCGGCTTCATGGCGGTGTCGGCGGGACAGCGCGAGGCCGCCTGGGCGCTCAGCCTGTCGCCCTGGGTCACATTCCGCCGCGTGACCTTGCCGCAGGCGTTCCGGTTGATGATCCCGCCGCTCGGCAACTCCATCAACTCGCTACTGAAGGCGACCTCGCTCGCCTCCGTGATCTCGGTCGAGGAGCTCATGCGCCGCAGCGACATGCTGATGCAGGAGCATTTCCAGATCTTGGAAGTCTATGCGGCGGCAACGGCGTATTACCTGATCCTCACATCGGTCTGGGACGCGGTTCAACGCCGGCTTGAGAAGCATTTCGGTCGCTCGAGCGCGGCGAAAACCAGGCGCGTCGCAGTGAGCGCGCCGGTCGCACAGGCGAGTGTGGGGGCCCGCGCATGAGCGAGATATCGATGACCTCGGCCGAAGGTGCAACAGTGCAGCCGCAACTCGGTGAGGTTCCGGCGGTCCGCATGGAGGCGGTCTACAAGCACTATGGCGATTTCACCGCGCTCGACCAGATCGATCTCAAGGTCGCCAAGGGCGAGAAGATCGTGATCTGCGGTCCCTCGGGCTCCGGCAAGTCGACGCTGATCCGCTGCATCAATCACATCGAGAAGCACGACGAGGGGCTGATCTACGTCAACGGCACCGAACTCGATCGCCAGCGCAAGAACATCGACACGGTCAGGCGCGACACCGGCATGGTGTTCCAGAGCTTCAATCTGTTTCCGCACATGACGGTGCTGGAAAATTGCATCCTGGCGCCGATGACCGTGAACGGTATGTCGGAGGCCGAGGCCAGGGACCTCGCCATGCATTTCCTGACCAAGGTCCGGATTCCCGATCAGGCCGAAAAATTCCCCGGGCAGCTCTCCGGCGGCCAGCAGCAGCGCGTCGCGATCGCACGCGCGCTGTGCATGCGGCCGAAGATCATGCTGTTCGACGAGCCGACTTCCGCGCTCGACCCGGAAATGGTCAAGGAGGTGTTGGAGACCATGAAGAAGCTGGCGGAAGAGGGCATGACCATGCTGTGCGTGACCCACGAGATGGGCTTTGCCCGCGAGGTCGCCGACCGTATCGTGTTCATGAACGAGGGCAAGGTGGTTGAGCAGGCCGCGCCCGAGGAATTCTTCAAGCATCCAATGTCCGAACGGGCGCGGACGTTCCTCGACCAGATCATTCACTAGGTGGCGATGTCGGCCGGGATGCGGAGATTCAGCGATCGCCTGCGCGGCATTCACGCCGCCACCATCGTGCCGATGACTCCCGATTTCGAGATCGACGAGGCGCAGCTCGCAGCCCATCTCGCATCGGTTGCGTCCACGCCTGGCATCAATGGGCTCCTCGTCAACGGCCACGCCGGCGAGAATTTTGTGCTGTCGCTGGCCGAGAAGCGGCGCGTGGTGGAGCTGGCGCGCCGGCACGCGCCGAAGGACTGCCTGATCGTCTCCGGGGTCAATCATGAATCGAGCCTGGAGGCCGCGAGCGAGGCGGCGGCGTTGCAGCAGGCCGGTGCGGACGGGCTGCTGGTGTTTCCGCCCAACAGCTGGGCGCTCGGCCATGCCGATGATTGCGTGATCGAGCATCACCGCCGCATCCGTGATGCGACGACCGCGCCGCTGATGCTCTACGCTGCGCCCGTCGGCGCTGGCGCGATGGTCTACGCTCCGCCGCTGCTTACGCGGCTTGTCGCCGATACCCGTTTCGTTGCGGTGAAGGAAGGTAGCTGGGAGGTTGCGACCTACGAACAGAATCTCAGGCTGATCCGGAAACTGCGGCCGGACTTCGTCGTGCTCGGCTCGGGCGACGAGCATCTGCTGACGAGCTATCTAATCGACTCGACCGGCAGCCAGGTCAGCCTTGCCTGCGTCGTGCCGGAGCTTGTGGTCGGCCTCTGGACTGCAGCCGAGGCCGGCGATTGGGAGCGGGCGCGCGCCGCGCATGAGAAGCTCTATCCGCTGGCGGCCGCGATCTATCGCGCCCCGCCGGGAGGACGCGCGACCGTGCGGCTCAAAGCCTGCCTGAAGCTGCTCGGACGCCTCTCAAGCGACGCCGCGCGGCCGCCGCAGCCGGCGGCGACACGCGATGAGTTGCAGGCGCTCGAGCAGGCACTGCAGGCCGCCGGCGCGCTCTAAAGCGCAATGAGATTTGGATGAATCGTCATCGCGCTTCAGGTTGTTGTTTGCGCATGATCTTTCCGGAAAACCGCTTCGCACGTTTCCGGATCATGCGTCTAGGCCGCGAAGAACGGATTGGCCGGCCGTGCGAGGCCGAGATGATCGCGCAACGTTGTGCCCTCATAGTTCGCACGGAACAGCCCGCGCTCCTGCAGGATCGGCACGACAAGCTCGACAAAGTCCTCGAAACCCTCATGGAAGTAGGGCGGCATCACGTTGAAACCGTCGGCGGCATGCTCCTCGAACCAGAGCTGGAGCGTGTCGGCGATGCGCTCGGCCGAGCCGCACAGCACCCAATGGCCGCGGGCGGCGGCGGTGAGATTGTAGAGATCGCGCAGCGTCATGTTCTCGCGGCGCCCTTTGGCGAGCATGACGCTGGCGAAGCTGTGATAGCTGTCCGACGGTGCGATGTCGGGGATCGGCCCGTCGAGATCATAGGCCGACATGTTGCGCCCGAACCGGTCGGACAGGATGGCGAGCGCATTGCTGCCGCTGACAAAGCTCTGGAGTGTGTTGAGCTTCTCAAACGCCTCCTTGTCGGTGCGGCCGACCACGGGCATCACGCCCGGCAGCACCGTGACGTCCTCCGGCCTGCGTCCGAACGCCGGCAGGCGCGTCTTCAGCGAGGCGTAGCCGGCCTTGGCTTCCTCGATGTCCTGCACCACGGAGAATACGATGTCGGCCGTGCGCGCGGCGAGCGCCTGTCCGGCCTCGGAGCCGCCGGCTTGGAGCACGACGGGCCGGCCTTGCGGGCTGCGGCCGATGTTGAGCGGGCCCTTCACCTTGAAGAACGCGCCGTCATGGTCGACCGAGCGGAGCTTTGCCGGATCGATGTAGACGCCGCTGGCGCGGTCGGCGACGATGGCGTCGTCCGCCCAGCCGTCCCACAGGCCCTTGACCACGTCGAGGAATTCGCCGGCCATCTCATAGCGGCGGGCGTGGTCGGGATGCGTGGTGCCGAAATTCGCCGCTGTTGCCGGATTGGCCGTCGTCACAGCGTTCCATGCGGCGCGCCCCTTGGAGATATGATCGAGGGAAGCAAACACGCGCGCGACCGAGAACGGATCGCTGTAGGTGGTGGAGACGGTGGCGCCGAGGCCGATGTGGCTGGTCGAGGTCGCGAGCGCGGCCAGCATCGTCAGCGGCTCCAGCCGCAGCGTGTAGGAGGGATGGGCGGCGGCATCGGCATAGAGATTGTCGCCCATGAAGATCAGGTCGAACTTGCCGCGCTCGGCGGTGCGGCCGATCTCCTGGATTGCCGCAAAATCCTGGAAGCTGTCGACCGCGCCGGGATAGCGCCAGCCCGCGACATGGCTGCCGGTGCCGAGGATGAACAGGCCGAGATGCATCTTTCGTTTCATGGCGTCATGTCCAGAACAGGATTTTTCGCTCGAGGAAGCCGATCAGGCCGAAAAAGGCGAGGCTGGCGGCGGACGCCACGAAGATCGCCGACCAGACCTGGACGAAGTCGATCTGGAGCACGGCCTGGTAGATCACCCAGCCGAGCCCGCCATGGGCGCCGAGCATTTCGGTGACGATCGCCACGATCACGCTGCGCACCGTGGAGACGCGCATGCCGGCGAGCAGCAGCGGTAACGCGGTCGGCAAGCGCAGGCGCCACAGCACGCTGAAGCGGCTCGCGCCAAAACTCTTCATGAGGTCGACGGCGCGGCGATCGACCCGGTCGAGCCCGGCCAGCATCGACAGCAGGATGGTGAAGCTCACCGCCATCGCCACCATCACGATCTTCGAGCTGACGCCGATGCCGAACCAGAGCAGGATCAGCGGCGAATAGCCGACCACTGGCACCGAATTGATCGCGGTCGCGAGCGGCAGGATCGCAGAGCGAAGCGCCGGCACCAGGGCGATGGAGACGGCAAGGGCGATGCCGATCAGGCAGCCGAGTCCGTAGCCGGCCAATGCCTCGAGCAGGGTGTAGCCGGCGGCGTCGATGAGTGTTGCACGCTTGGACCAGAAGCCGACGAGGATGTCGCTGACGGCGGGGAGCACATAGGCCGGCAGATGCAGTCCGCGCGCCGTGCCTTCCCAGCACGCGATCAGGAGGACGGCGCCGAGAATGCCGCGCTGGACGGCGAGCGAGGGGGAGGCGAGCGCGCGGCTCATTGCTCGGCGCTCCAGAACACGAGGTGACGTTCAACCGCGGCGACCACCGCATAGAACCCGGTGCCGAGCAGGGCCGCGGCGAGCAGGGCGGCCCAGATCGCAACGACGTTCTCGGTGAACATGGCCTGGAGCAGCAGCACGCCGAGCCCGGTGGTGTCGCCGAACCATTCGCCGACGATCGCGCCGACGAGGCTCAGCGATGCCGCGAGCCGCAGCGCCACGAAGATCTGCGGCAGCGCGGTCGGAAGCTGCAGGCGCAGCAGGAGCTGGCGGTTGGAGGCGCCAAAGCTGCGCATCAAGGCGACCTGCTTGGGATCGACGGTCTCCAGGCCCAGCAGCGTGTTCACCGTCACGGGAAAGAAGGTCAGGTAGAATGCGATGATCGCCTTGGCGAGCAGCGTATTGCCGAACCAGAGCACGACCAGGGCGCCGAAGGCGATGACCGGAATGGTCTGCGACACAACGAAGATCGGGAAGATCATCTCGCGCAGCGCGCGGACGCGGAAGAACACGACGCCCATGAGCACACCGAACGTGCCGCCGGAGGCGAAGCCGATCAGCGTCTCGGCGAGGGTCCGCAGGAAACCGTCGACATAGGCGCGGGGCGTGGCCGCCATGGTCAACAGGATCGTGCTGAGGCGCGGCAAGTAATAGGGCCGGATGCCGAACAGCAGCACCGCGCCTTCCCAGATCACCGCCGCGATGGCGAGGCCGAGCAAGAGCCGGATCAGCTTGCGCAGCGAATCCGGCATGGGCATGGGCCGCACAGCCGCTCGGCCTTCACCCCGCGATGTCGTGGCAGGGCTGCTCACGGCAGCCGGTCCGCCGCCGGGACGCTTTGGATGAAGCTGGCGTCATAGGCTGCCGCGAGATCGACCGGCTTGGAGATCACGCCATACTTCAGGAAGAAATCATGCGCGGTCTTGACCGCCTCGTTATCGATCCAGAACATGCCGTTCTTGGCCGCCGCGCCTGCCGTCATCAGGCGCTTGACTTCGGTCAGCATGAACTCCTGCTGCGCGCGGTCGAGCGTCGGAGCTGCCGCCATCACGGTGTCGACGGCACCCTTGGGATCGGAGAAGGCATCCTTCCAGCCCTTCAGCGAGGCGCGCAAAAACGCCTTGACCAGCTCAGGCTTCTCCTTGGTGGTCGCCTCGGCCACGATCAGCGTGTCGCGCGGGAAGGTGATGCCGTAGTCCTCGGCGACGAAGGTCTTCAGGTTGTCCTTCGGCATGCGGGACTGGATGGTGTAGAACTCGTTGTAATAGGTCGCCGTGACCACATCGACGCTGCCGTCCACGAAGGGCGTCACCGACACCTGCTGCGGTTGGATTTTCAGCTCATCTGGCTTGATGCCTTCCTTGGCGAGCATGCCGTTCAGTACGTGGTTGGCGCCGGTGAACCAGGTGGTGACGGTCTTGCCCTTGAAATCCTGGATCGTCTTCACCGGCCCGTCCTTGCGGGTGACGAAGATGAACGGCGTGATCTGGTGCGACACGCCGATGCAGACGATCGGCAGCCCCTTGTCGCGGGCCGCGAACACGCTGTCGGTGCCGCCGGAGAGGCCGAACGTGTCGGCGCCGGTTGCGACCAGGTTTTCGGTCAGCAGGTTAGGCCCGCCGGGATTGATGGTGAGGTCGATGCCCTCGGCCTTGTAGTAGCCCTTGGCGGCTGCGACGTAGAAGCCGGCGAACTGGGCCTGCGGCAGCCATTTCAGGCGCAGGCTCGCCTTCTGCAATTCGGCGGCGGGCGCAGCCGTGACAAGCGAGCCGGTCGCCAGTGCGATGGCGGAGAGGACGGAGAAAGCGTGGCGTCGGCTCAACATGGTCATGCTCCAGGCGGTGAAAATCAATTGCGATAGGATGGATCGGTGCGGTCGAGTTGGCGCATCAGCGCGGGCCACTCACGTTCGCCGGGCACGAGGATGTCGCCTTGCAATTCCCAGAACTGGCAGGCGGCCTTCTCGCAGACCTCGTGCGGCGGCATCACCAGCGTGGCGCCGGACGCGGCGGCCGCCTGCATCTGAAGCTGGATCCGTGCGGCGCGCTCGAAATAATAGAGCAGCATGAAGGCCTCGCCCGGGGTCCGGCCAACGGTGAGGATGCCGTGGTTGCGCATCAGCATCACCTTGTGCGGGCCGAGATCGCGCACGAGGCGCGCCTGCTCGTCGAGATCGATGGCAACGCCTTCGTAATCGTGGAAGGCCTGGCGCTCGTAGAAACGCATCGCGAACTGGCTGAGCGGAAGCAGGCCCCTCTCCTGTCCGGACACCGCAACGCTCGCGTCGGAATGAGTGTGCAGCACGCAGGCCGCGTCGTGGTTCGAGATGTGGATCGCGGCATGGATGACGAAGGCCGCGACGTTGACGGCCTGCGGCGTGTCGTCGAGCTTGTTGCCTTTGGTGTCGATCTTGACGAGGCTCGATGCCGTGATCTCGTCGAACAGCAGCCCGTAGGGATTGATCAGGAACTGATCCTCGTGGCCGGGGACACGCAGGGAGATGTGGTTGTAGATCAGATCGTCCATCCCGAGCTTGGCGACCATGCGATAGCAGGCCGCGAGCTTGATGCGGGCATCCCATTCGGCAGGTTCAATGCCGCGCGGCGCGGCTTGCGGTTCTCTCGCTGACATCGCGTTCACTGCCGTTTCTCCTGCGCGATGGAGGACTGGAACGACTTCATGCTTTCCTCCTCGATCGCATCGAGCAGCGTGCGCTTGAGGCGCACGAATTCGGGAGAGGTGACGATCTCGGGCCGGCGCGGCCGCGGAAGATCGATGACCTGTTCGAGCTTCACCGAGCCGGGACGCGCGGTCATGACCAGCACGCGGTCGCCGAGGAAGATCGCCTCGTCGACGTCGTGGGTGATGAAGAGGATGGTGCGGCGGTATTTCTGCCAAACATCGAGCAGCCAGCGCTGCATCATCGCCCGCGTCAGCGCGTCGAGTGCGCCGAACGGCTCGTCCAGCAGCATCAGGTCGCGCTCGAACAGGAAGGTGCGCATCAAGGCGACGCGCTGGCGCATGCCGCCGGACAATTGATTGGGAAATTGCTTCTCGAAACCGGCGAGGCCGAACTCGGGCAGCATCTTGAGCGCTTTGGCGCGGGCCTGGTCGCGCGGCATGCCCTCGACCTCGAGCGCGAGGATGGCGTTGTCCACCACGTTGCGCCAGGGGAACAGCAGGTCGCGCTGCGGCATGAAGGAGACGCGGCCGAGCAGGTCGGCGGCATGGCAGCTCTTGCCTTCGAAGCGCAGGATGCCGCCGGCATCGGGCTCTTCGAGACCAGCGACGATGTTGAAGAGGGTGCTCTTGCCACAGCCGCTCGGGCCGACGACGGTGACGAACTCGCCGGGGGCGACGTTCGCCTGAAGTCCCGAGAGTGCCGCAACGGCGCCGAAAGTCTTGTTGATCGCGCGCAGCTCGAGCAGCGGCTCAGGCGTCGGGTGAGCCTGCGGGGCTTCGACGGTGGGTCCGGGATGGGGGAGGCGGGCAGCCTGCACCGTGATGTCCTTGTATAATGGTAGCGGCCATTCGCATACGAAAGCGGACCGCGTTGAAATCTCTTAGCAACTCGTGTGCCAGTGCGATTTCCCGGCAAATCAGGCATAAGACTTGCGAGATCTGCGGCGAACTTGCCCGGAGCAGCGCGTGTCTCTGCGCGAAAATCAGTCCTTTCGCTAGAAGATGAGCGCCTTTTTGTATACTTGTGCTGATATCGGAGAAACATGATGGCGGATATTGGTGCACATAGCGGAGGCAGGCGTGTGAAAAATGGGCACGAAACCCTCGCCGCAAGCCCCGGCATGACGCTCGCCGAAAGCCTGCGCCAGAGGCTCGAGGGTGCGATTGCAGCCGGTCATCTGGAGCCGGGCAGCCGGCTCGACGAACAGGAGATTGCACAGCGCTTTGGCGTCTCCCGCACGCCGGTACGGGAGGCGTTCCGCCTGATGGCGGCGAATAATCTGGTCGAGCTGCGCGGCCGGCAGGGGGCGACGGTCCGCAGCATCAAGGCGCAGGCGCTGATCGAGATGTTTCAGGTCATGGCGGAGCTGGAGGGGCTCTGCGCGCGACTTGCCGCAAGGCGCGTCTCTCAGGCCTGGGGAGCTGAAATAGACGAGATTCATCAGCGGCTTTTCGCTGCGGGCAAAACCGGCGACATCGACGTCTTCTATGACATCAACCAGGAGTTCCACGAAGCGATCTACGAGGCCTCGCGCAATACTTTCCTCGCCGAGCAAACCCGCAAGCTGCGCAATCAGGTGGCGGCCTATCGCCGCCGGGTCACGCGCATGCCGAACCGGATTGCCGACACTGTCCGTGAGCACGAGGCGATCATGCAGGCGATCCTGGCGCACGATCCCGAGCGGGCTCACAGCGCCATGCGCGACCACGTCAATCTGCTCGGCGACAATCTTTTGGACTTCCTCGCCGCCTTCGAATGATCTTCCGGTCTCTTGGTATGCAAATTGCTAGACCTTGTATATCTAGCTTGCATCCTGGAGATCCGGAGTGGACCTGAAGCTGACGAACAAGACCGCCCTGATTACCGGCGCGTCGAAAGGAATTGGACTTGCGGTGGCCGAGCTCTTCGCCACGGAGGGGTGCCATCTGCATCTCGCCGCCCGCAACGGCGAGGCGATGCTCCAGGCCAAGAAGCAGCTCGAAGCTCGCCATGGCGTAAAGATCACGATCCATGCGCTCGATCTGTCGAGCACTTCTGCGATGGAGAAGCTCGCGGTCGAGGTCGGCGACATCGACATCCTCATCAACAATGCCGGCGACATCCCGGCCGGCTCGCTGGAGATCCTCGACGACGCCGCCTGGCGGCGCGGCTTCGATCTCAAGGTGTTCGGCTACATCACGCTGTCGCGTCTTTATTATCCGCGGATGAAGGGCAAGGCCGGCGTCATCATCAACATCATCGGCAATTCCGGTGAGAACTGGGACGCGAGCTACATCGCAGGCTCCACCGGTAATGCGGCGCTGATGTCCTTCACCAAGGCGCTCGGCGGCCGCAGCCTCGATCACGGCGTGCGCGTCGTCGCGGTCAATCCGGGGCCGGTGGCCACCGACCGCATGCTGAAGATCATGAAGCGCAAGGCGATCGACATGCTCGGCGACGAAAGCCGCTGGGAGGAGCTGTTCGACAAATATCCGGGCAAGCGGCCCGCGACATCGGAAGAGGTCGCCGATCTCGTCGCCTTCCTGTCCTCGCCGCGGTCGGGCTACATCACCGGCACCGTGGTGACGATCGACGGCGGCATTGCCGCGCGCGGCTCGGTGATCTGAGGCGTCGATGTCGGGGTCTCAATCCGCGGCGCTGGTCCGCAATCGCTATTTCGACGAGCTCTCGGCGACGCCGGGGCTCTTCTGGCTCGGCCAGAACACCAACCATATCGAGAGCCATCCCGCCGTGCGCGAGTCGATGCTGCGCTCGATCGAGGCGGGCGAGTTCAACGCCTACGCCCCGCCGCTCGGCTTCGAGGCGCTGCGTGCCGCCATCGTCGCCGATCTCGGCACGCCGGGCGCAGAAGCGCTGGTGACCGAGGGCGGCGTCAACGCGCTGGCGATGATCTGCCGCGCGCGCTGCAAGCCGGGCACCACGCTGGTGACGACCGATCCGACCTGGAAATGGCCGTGCCTGTTCGCGCGCCAGCAGGGTGCCGAGGTGATCGAGATTCCGATCTACGATCCCGCCTGTAACTATCGCCTGACGCCTGAGGCGTTGAAGGCGAATGTCGATGAGCGCACCGCGATTATCTATCTCGTCGACCCTAACAATCCGCTCGGCATCCGCTACACCCGCGAGGAGATCGAAAGTTTTGCCGCGATCGCGCGCGATTGCGGCGCGCTGCTGGTGCACGATTGCACCTATCGCGATTTCGCCGACGGCCACACGCCGGCGCTTCACGTGGCTCCGAAAGGCTCCGTCGTCTCGACCAGCTTTTCCAAATGGCTTGGGCTCGCGGGCCTGCGGATCGGGGCGCTCGTCGCAGCGCCTGATCTGTTCGAGGAACTGGCGCAGACCTCCACCAGCGTGCTTGGCGCAAGCGTCATCGCGCAGCGCGCGGCGCAGGCGGGGCTGTCCGTCAAGGCCGAGTGGATGAAGAAAGTCCGCAGCATCGACCGCGCCAACAAGGCGATGATCCAGGAGGCGGCAGGCGTGATCGACGGGTTGGCGCTGCCGATCATGCCCTCGCACGGCAACTTCCTGGTGCTCGAAACCATCGCGGCGGGCATCCGCCCGGAGGCGCTGGTCGAATGCTACCGCCGCCACGGCATCATGATCCGCCAGGGCACCTATCACACCCAGCGCTTCGGCGACCGTTTCGTGAAGATCAGCACCTCCGTTCCGCAAACCTGGGTCGAAAAGCTTTGCACATTGCTGCCGGAGATGGTCGCGCAGGCGCGCACGCTCAACGATCTGCCGCCGCAATTCTAGGGACGATGCCGATGACAATGATCACAGCAAAAGACGGCATGAAGCTCCATGTGGAAGAGGCCGGCGAGGGCACGCCGATCCTCTTCATCCATGAATTCGGCGGCAATCACGACAGCTGGGAGCCGCAGCTGCGTTATTTCAGCCGGCGCCATCGCTGCACTACCTACGCCGCGCGCGGCTATCCGCCATCGGACGTGCCTGACAGCTTGGAGGCCTATTCGCAGGCGATTGCCGCAGACGATGCGGTCGCCGTGCTCGACGGGCTCGGAATCGACAAGGCGCACATCGTCGGGCTGTCGATGGGCGGGTTCTGCACGGTCCATTTCGGCTTGCGCACGCCAGAGCGCGCGCTGTCGCTCACCGTGGCCGGCGCTGGCTATGGCTGCGAGAAGGAGTTCGAGGACTATTTCCGCGGCGTCTCGCTCGAAGTCGCCGACAATTTCGAGAAGCGGGGCGCTAAGGAGTTTTCGAAGATTTATGCGCTCGGCGCGAGCCGGGTGCAGTTCCAGAACAAGGATCCGCGCGGCTGGAAGGAATTCGCCGACCGTCTCGCCACGCATTCCGATCGCGGCGCCGCCAACACCATGCGGGGCGTGCAGGCGCGGCGGCCGTCATTCTATGACCTCGAGGACGGTTTGAAGAAGATGATGGTGCCGACACTGGTTATCGTCGGCGACGAGGACGACCACTGTCTCCAGCCCGGGATCTTCCTGAAGAAGACCATTCCAGCCTGCGGCCTCTCGGTCTTCCCCAGGACCGGCCATACGCTCAATCTCGAAGAGCCTGCCGCGTTCAACGCGCTGCTTGCCGAGTTCATCGCCCAGGTCGAGGCCGGACACTGGCTGCCACGCGATCCCCGCGCGCGGCCGGGCCAGATCATGCGCACGAAATAGCCGATGACGAGCTCGCCCCTGATCAACGCCGACCGGCTCTGGACCCGCCTGATGGCGCTCGCCGGGATCGGCGCAACGCCGGCCGGCGGGGTCAACCGTCAGGCGCTGAGCGACGGTGAGATAGCCGCCTGGCGCCGCGTCATCGGCTGGGCGCTCGAAGGGGGATTGACACCGTCGACGGATGCTGCGGGAAACCTGTTCCTGACGCTGGCGGGCCGTGATCGCGCCGCGCCGCCGCTGCTGCTCGGCAGTCATCTCGACAGCCAGCCGACCGGCGGGAAGTTCGACGGCGCCGCCGGTGTCATGGCCGCGTTGGAGGCAGCGATTTCACTTGCGGAGCAAGGTGACAAACCCACGCGCGACGTCATCGTCGTCGCCTGGATGAACGAGGAAGGCTCGCGCTTCGTCCCGGGCATGATGGGCTCGGAGGCCTTTACCGGCGAGCGCGACATGGACGCGATCCGCGCAGCGCGCGATGCGGACGGCATCAGCGTCGGTGAGGCGCTCGACCGCCTCCTCCAGGCTTTCCCTGACATGCCGCACCGGCCGCTCGGCTTTGCTGCCGGGGCCTATCTCGAATTGCACATCGAGCAGGGACCGCTGCTGGAAGCAGCCGCCTGCACCATCGGTGTGGTCACCGGCATTCAGGGCAAGAACACCTTTCAGGTCGTGATCGAGGGCGCGGAAGGTCACGCCGGCACGCTGGCGCAGTCGGAGCGGCGCGATGCGCTCGCGGCCTTTGCCCGTGTGGCGGCTGCGCTCCATGCCGAGGTCGGCGCAGTCGATGCCGACATCAAGTTCACCATCGGCCGGGTTGCCGTCGTGCCGAACGCGCCGTCAGTGGTGCCGTCGCGCGTCAGCTTCAGCATCGATCTGCGTCATCCTGACAATGCCGTGCTCGATGCGGCAAGCGCGCGCATCAAGGATCTTTGCCGGGAGAATGCCCCGCCGTGCTCGGTTACCGTGAGCCCGCTCGTGGATGCGCCGTCGAACGTCTTCGATCCGCGCCTGCGCGCGAGCATCGCGAAGGCCGCGCGTGAGCAGGGACATTCCGCCATGGCGATCCTCTCCGCTGCCGGTCACGATGCGCGTCATCTCGCCAAGGTTTGTCCGGCTGCGATGATCTTCATCCCCTGCCGCGACGGGGTGAGCCATGTCGAGCATGAATGGGCCGAGCCCGATCATGTCGCCGCGGGAGCATCCGTGCTGGCACAGGTGTTGCGCGAGCTCGCGTTCGCGCCTGCCATCGAGGCGTGAGGACATCGATGCAGGATGTGGCTCCTCGGGACTACCGTGACGCGATGGCCTGTCTCGGCGCAGCGGTCAACATCGTCACGACCGACGGGGCTGCGGGCCGCGCCGGATTTACGGCATCCGCGATCTGCAGCGTCACCGATGATCCGCCGACGCTTCTGGTCTGCATCAACCGCGTCTCCTCCGCCTATGCCAGCGTGACCCGCAACAAGGTGGCGTGCGTCAACGTGCTCTCGGCGCGTCACGAGCAACTGTCCCGCCTGTTCGGCGGCAAGGTGCCCGCCGAGGAACGCTTTGCCGCCGCCGCGTGGTCGACACTCGCGACCGGCGCGCCGGTGCTGGCCGACTGTGCCGCCGCGTTCGACTGCCGGATTGCCGATGTCATCAATGTCGGCACCCATGATGTGCTGTTCTGCCGGGTGGTCGCGCTGCAAAGATCCGGTTGCACCGACAATCTGATCTATTTCGGTCGCGCCTACCACACGGTCGGGACGGCCACTGCAACCGAGGCTGGACCCGAATCCGCTTCTGGCCCATCCTGATGGGGCCGGCGGCTATCGGCAGCCGTTCCAGCAGCCTCTGTGTCATGGACAGAGATCCGTCACCTACGCAACTGTGCGCGTAGCGCAGCCACACCCAAGTCAAGCGTTTGCTCCAGCACGTTGCTCACTGGTTGATGTCATTCATCTAAAGCTATCAAGCTCACTATCACCTGGACCTGGTGATCACCCTTGCTCCATCGATACTCCGTTGTCTGCAACAGCGATCAGCTCGTGACGAAAACAAAATTGCAGTCGGCCGAGCGGACGGCCAGCCAAACTGCGCTTGCAATGTTTAGTAAGCCGTGCATTACTAAACAAATCGAGCCTGCCGGGCCTATAGAATCCGGGTGGCGCGAGGAAACGTCAGTTTAGTTATTCGGCTCGTCATGGACTGTGTCGCTCTGCTCGAAGCATTCGAGCGGGTAGGAAAGCCGCGCCATGTCGATGGCCGGCCCACTCGGAGGGAACGTGTAATGAAACGGACAACGAAGACGCTTGTTGTGGCATGCGGGGCTGTTGCCGCCGCGTTCGGTGTTGGTGCGGGGACCGCGCCGGCGCAGGCGCAAGGCAAATCGATCACGCTGTGCTGGGCCGCATGGGATCCGGCCAATGCGCTGGTCGAATTGTCGAAGGACTTCACCGCCAAGTCGGGCATTGGTATGAAGTTCGAATTCGTGCCGTGGACCAACTACGCCGATCGATTTCTTAACGAACTCAATTCGCACGGTTCCTTGTGCGACCTCATCATCGGCGATTCACAATGGATTGGCGGCGCGGCGGAGAACGGCCAGTACGTCAAGCTCAACGATTTCTTCAAGAAGGAAGGAATCAGCATGGACGACTACATGCCGGCAACAGTGGTCGGTTATTCCGAGTGGCCGAAGAACACGCCAAACTATTGGGCGCTGCCGGCGATGGGCGATGCGGTGGGCTGGACCTATCGCAAGGACTGGTTCGCGCGGCCGGACGTGCAGAAGGACTTCAAGGCCAAGTACGGCCGCGATATCGGCGTGCCGAAGACCCTCGATGAGCTCCGAGACGTCGCGCAGTTCTTCCAGGGCCGCGAGATCGACGGCAAGAAGGTCTATGGCGCTTCGATCTATACCGAGCGTGGCTCGGAAGGCATCACCATGGGCGTCTCGAACTACCTGTACGACTACGGCTTCAAATACGACGATCCGAAGAAGCCCTATGCGATGGACGGGTTCGTGAACTCGGCCGGTGCCGTGAAGGGCCTCGAGGCCTACAAGGAGCTCTACAAGTGCTGCACGCCGCCCGGCGCCTCCAACTCCTACATGTCGGAGGGCCTTGATGCGTTCAAGTCCGGCCAGGTCGCGCTACAGATGAACTTCTTCGCTTTCTTCCCGGGCCTCTACAAGGACCCGAATGTCGGCGGCGACAAGATCGGCTTCTTCGTCAATCCGGCAGGTCCCGCCGCGCAGGCGACGCAGCTCGGCGGACAGGGCATCTCGGTGGTCTCCTACTCCAAGAACCAGGCCGAGGCGCTGCAATACATCAAGTGGTTCTCCGGCGGCGACGTCCAGAAGAAGTGGTGGGCGCTCGGCGGCTATTCCTGCGCCAAGTCCGTGCTGAACGATCCGAGCTTCCCGACCAGCGCGCCCTTCGCCAAGGAATTCCTGCAATCGATGGGAATGGTCGCCGACTTCTGGGCTGAGCCTTCGTACGCCCAGTTGCTGCAAGCCGAGCAGAAGCGCGTGCATGACTATGTGGTGGCCGACAAGGGCACCGCACAGGAAGCACTCGACGGTCTGGTGAAGGACTGGAAGGCCATCTTCAAGGAAGAAGGCAAAAAGTTCTGAGATAGCTGCCCGGAGCACGTGCGAACGTGCTCCGGGCTCCTTTCGAGATGACCGGAATTTGTCGCATGGTCGACGACCCCGGTGTCAGGATCGGTCGATGCAATGAATGAACTGAGCGCCTCTTCGCGGATCACCTATCGGGCCGTCATGGTCCGGCCAGGCGTGGCGCGTCGTATCCGGGGCTTGTCGGACAAGACGCTCGCGTGGCTCTTCATCACGCCGACGATCGTGCTGTTGCTGGCGATCAATATCTTCCCGCTGCTCTGGACGATCTATCTGTCGTTCACGAACTACCGCGCCAACCGGGCCAACGTGCCGACGATCTGGCTCGGGGCCGACTGGTATCAGTCGATCCTGACCGATCCGGACATCTGGGCCGCGATGCAGGTCACCGCGCATTTCGTGATCTGGACGGTGGTGATCGAGACCGTTCTTGGATTTGGTCTTGCCTATCTCATCGACAAGAAATTCCGCGGGCACGGGATGTGGACCACGATCATCCTGCTGCCGATGATGCTGTCGCCGGCCGTCGTCGGCAACTTCTGGACGTTCCTGTACCAACCCCAGATCGGACTGTTCAACTATGTCGTTGCCTTCTTCACCGGCCGCGCGGCCTCGTCTTTCCAGATGCTGGGCGACGTCACGCTGAGCCCCTGGGCCATCGTCATCGTCGATGCTTGGATGTGGACGCCCTATGTAATGCTGATCTGTCTCGCCGGCCTACGTTCGATCCCGGACTACATCTACGAGGCGGCGGAGGTCGACCGCGCGTCGAAATGGCGGCAGTTCTGGTCGATCACGCTGCCGATGGCGCTGCCGTTCATCATGCTGGCGGTACTGTTCCGCGGCATCGAGAATTTCAAGATGTTCGACATGGTCAATCTGCTCACCGGCGGCGGGCCGGGATCGACCACGGAGGTTGCCTCGATCACGCTAAAGCGGTCGGCGTTCGAGAGCTGGCGCACCGGCTATTCCTCGGCCTTCGCGATCATCCTGTTCGTGGCGGTCTTTGGTCTCGCCAACATCTATGTGAAAGCGCTGAACAAGGTGAAAAGCCGATGACCTCAGCCACTACAGCCCATTCAGTCGTTGAACCGTCGGCCACGACGCGGCGTTTTGCCGGCTCGCTGGTCGTGCTCTATGCGATCGTCACCATGATCCCGCTGGCGTGGATCATGCTCACCGCGTTCAAGTCGCCTGACGACGCGATCTCCTATCCGCCGAAGGTGATGTTCAAGCCGTCGCTCGAAGGCTTCTGCAACCTCTTCACGACGCGCTCGCGCCAGACGCCGGAGTTCATTCGCTCGCTGGGGCCGCCGCAGGGGCTTTGCGACAGCATCGCGCGCGAACGCAACATGGTGGTCGCGGGTCCCTCGAATTATGTGCCGCGCTTCGTCAATTCGCTGATCATTGCGTTCGGCTCGACCGTGCTCGCCGTCGCGCTCGGCACCTTGTCGGCCTACGGTTTCTCTCGGTTCCGCGTGCCCCTGAAGGACGATTTGCTGTTCTTCATCCTGTCGACCAGGATGATGCCGCCGATCGCGGTCGCGATCCCGATCTATCTGATGTATCGCACCATCGGCTTGTCGGACACAAGGCTCGGGATGATCCTGCTCTACACTTCGGTCAATGTCTCGCTCGCGGTCTGGCTGCTCAAGGGTTTCATCGACGAAATCCCGCGCGAGTACGAAGAGGCAGCGATGATCGACGGATACACCCGCTTTCAGGCGTTCGTGAAAGTGGTGCTGCCGCAGGCCACGACGGGAATCGCGGCGACGGCGATCTTCTGCCTGATCTTCGCCTGGAACGAATACGCCTTCGCGGTGCTTCTCACCTCAGGCAACGCGCAGACGGCGCCGCCGTTCATCCCGATCATCATCGGCGAGGGCGGGCAGGACTGGCCCGCGGTGGCCGCCGGCACGACGCTGTTTCTGGTGCCGATCGTGGTGTTCACGGTCTTGCTTCGCAAGCATCTGCTGCGCGGCATCACCTTTGGAGCTGTCCGCAAATGAGTCCCGATGCCGCGCCATCCATCGCACGTCGTGGACTCGCTGACCGCGTCCTTCGGCGTGGTCCGCTCGAAGCCATCGCGACGACGATCATCGCCGCCGGTGTCGTGATGCTGATGCAGCCATTGTCTCTGACACTGTATTCCTGGTCGTTTGCGACGATCCTGTTCGGCACGGTGATGTTCACCATCGTGTCCAAGGTCCGGGAGTAGGCGCGATGGCACAGATCAAGGTCGAGGCGCTCGACAAATCCTTCGGTGCGTTTCATGCGGTCAAGTCCGCCAGCTTCACGGTGGAGGACGGCCAGTTCCTTTGCCTGCTCGGACCGTCCGGCTGCGGCAAGACCACGACGCTCCGCATGATCGCCGGCCTGGAGCTGCCGACGGCGGGCACCATCCGGCTCGACGGCGAGGACGTGACGATGAACCGTGCATCGGCGCGCGACATCGCTTTCGTGTTCCAGCTCTTCGCGCTCTATCCGCACATGAATGTCCGGCGCAACATCGGCTTTCCCCTGAAATGCGAGGCCATCGGTGCGGCCGAGCGCGACCGTCGGGTCGTCGAGGCTGCGCGCATCCTGCGGATCTCGCACCTTCTCGACCGCTCCGTCTCCGGCCTTGCCGGCGGCGACCGGCAGCGTGTTGCGCTGGGGCGGGCGATTGTGCGCAAGCCAAAATGCTTCCTGATGGACGAGCCGCTCGGCGCACTCGATACGGAGATGCGCGAGGCCATGATTCATGAACTGCGTTCCCTGCACGATCGGCTGGGCGCGACGACCGTCTATGTCACGCATGATCAGCTCGAGGCCATGGCGATGGCCGACAGGATCGCGGTGATGAACAATGGTGTTGTCGAGCAGGTCGCCAGTCCGCGCGACATCTATGACCGCCCGGCTTCGCTGTTCGTTGCGGACTTCATCGGCTCGCCGCCCATGAACTTCCTGCCATTCCGCGGCGGCTTGCAGACCGGTGCAGAGACGATCCGGATCGGCGAGCGTGATGTCGCCATTCCCGCTGCGCGCGAAGCGATGGCGGAGAGCGAACTCGTGCTCGGGGTCCGGCCCGAGCATGTGCGGTTCACCGATCGCGGCATGGTGCGCGGCGAAGTCTATGGCACGGAATATCTGGGCACGACGCAGATCGTGACCGTGACGACGCACTACGGCGCGCTCAAGGCCCGCTCACCCAGCAGCCGATCGTTTCGAACCGGCGAGACTGTCGGGCTCGACTTCCGGCCCGATACGCTGTCGATCTTCGACAAGGCATCCGGCCGGGCGATTCGCACCGCGCTGCATGAAGGAGGCGCGCATGGCTGAAGTTGAGATCAATGCCGTCTCAAAGGCCTTCGGCAAGACTCAAGCCCTGAGCGATCTGTCGCTGACCGTCAGCGACGGCGAGTTCGTCGCGTTGCTCGGACCGACGGGGGCCGGAAAGACCACGGCGCTGCGTTTGATCGCGGGATTGGAGAGGCCGGACTGCGGTTCGATCCGGATCGATGGACGCGACGTGACCGGCGATGCGCCCGCGGACCGAGATGTTGCCTTCGTCTTCCAGCAATATTCGCTGTATCCGCACCTGACCGTGTTCGAGAACATGGCCTTCGCGTTGCGCGCGCCGGCTCGCCGCGTCCCCGCAGCCGATATCCGTGCGAAGGTGCAGGAGGTTGCGCGTCTGCTTCATATCGAGACCAAGCTGGACAACAAAGCGACGCAGCTGTCGGGCGGCCAGATGCAGCGCGTTGCGATCGGCCGGGCTTTGGTCCGTTCGCCCGCGATCTATCTGATGGACGAGCCGCTTTCATCGCTGGATGCCAAGCTGCGTGGTGAACTGCGCCTCGAGCTCAAGCGGATCCAGGTCGATCTCGGTGCGACGATCCTGTATGTCACTCACGATCAGACGGAGGCGATGACGATGGCTTCGCGCATCGGCGTGATTGAGGGCGGGCGGCTGATGCAGATCGGCTCGCCGCGCGAGATCTACGAGAACCCCATCAACGCTCATGTCGCGGCGCGGTTGGGCCAACCGACGATCAATCTGCTGCCGGCGGCTCTATTCGCCGGTGCGCCAGCCAGCGCCGAGACGATCGGCGCGAGGACCGAGCATCTGACGATTGCGCGCGGCGGCGGCGATGTATCGGCAACCGTCAAGCGGATCGAACACCTCGGCGACCAAAGCCATCTCCATCTCGACCTCGCCGGCCGGCCGGTTGTGACCTTGGCAGATCCCGAGGCGGGCTTCAGCGCCGGGGATGTGGTGTCGCTCCGTCTGAACAAACCGCTGTTTTTCGATGCGAAAGGCTGGAGGGTGGCGGCATGAGCCTTGATCGGGTAGCCAGGGAGAGATTGGCGCGGGCGCTGGCTGGGTCAGTGATCGAACATGCGGACGAACTGACGAGCCTCGACCAAGCGATTGGCGATGGGGATCATGGGCTGAACATGAAGCGCGGTTTCGAGGCTGTGCTCGCGGCACTGCCGGCCCTTGCCGACAAGTCGCTCCCGGAAATGCTCAAAGCGATCGGAATGACCCTGGTGATGAAGGTCGGCGGTGCATCGGGGCCGCTGGTCGGGACTTTCTTCATGGAGCTGGGCAAGGCACTTCCTGAGCAGCCGAGCCGGGCCGATCTCGTCGCGGCGACGGAGAAGGCGATCGATGCCGTCAAGGCGCGCGGCCGTTCCGAAGCGGGGCAGAAAACGCTGCTGGATGTCCTGGTGCCGGTGCACGCCGTTCTGGCGGGAGGCGGCGATGCCAAGGCGATCGCGATCGAGGCGACGCAGGCGGCCGATCGTACTACACCCATGCTGGCGATCCGCGGCCGCGCGTCCTTTCTTGGCGAACGTTCCATCGGTCACATGGACCCGGGCTCGCGCTCGGCGTCCCTTCTGATCGGCGCAGCAGTTGAGACACTGGAGTTCGAGGTCAATACATGAGCAATGTCGGAATTGTCATCGTGTCGCATTCGCCGAAGATCGCGGAAGGTGCAGCCGATATGGTGCGCCAGATGGTCGGAGACGCGGTGCCGCTGGCCTGGACTGGTGGCGATGTCGATGGCGGACTCGGCACGAACGTTGCGGGAATCCTCGAGGCGATCGAGACGGCCTGGTCACCGGCAGGCGTCGCGATCCTTGTCGATCTCGGCGGCGCCGAGACAAATTCGGAGATGGCGGTCGAGATGCTACCCGAAGATCGTCGCGCGCGCGTCCTGGTCTGCAATGCCCCGGTGGTCGAGGGGGCTGTGATCGCTGCGACCGAGTCTTCGGGCGGCTCGTCGCTTGCCGCCGTCAAGCGCAGTGCGGAGGAATTCTATGCATGATGTTAACGCTCACCGGGCGGCCCAGACATTTGCGCCGCTGACCGCCTCCGCGGTCCTGGTCAATCCGGTCGGCCTGCACGCGCGACCATCGGTGAAACTTACGCAATGCGCGAAAGGCTTTGCCGCGAAGATCGAAATCGCGCTTGCTGCCGACGGACCCTGGACCGATGCCAAGAGCCCGGTGAAGGTGATGCGTGTGAAGGCGCCGCAGGGCGCAACGCTGTATTTCCGCGTCAACGGTCCCGATGGCGAAGCGGCGCTCGCGGCCATGCTGGCACTGGTGCATGACGGTTTCGGTGAGGCCTGAGATCGTGGGCGAGATCCATCTCACCGGCCATCCCGCCTCGCCAGGTCTCGCGATCGGCCCGGTCGCAGTGCTGACGAGTGCAATGGCGAGCAGGGCGGCGAAGGGCGATCCGGTTCAGGAGGCCGCAGCGCTGAAGGCGGCGATCGAGGCGGCAGCAGCACAGCTCGCCGAACTGATCGCGACGGTTCATGGGGAAGCCGCGGAGATCCTTGAGTTCCAGGTGGCGATGCTGGGCGACGACGCGCTTGCGGAAAGTGCCTATGAAGCCATTGCCACCGGTACGGCCGCCGATGATGCCTGGCGCGCGGCACTCGATGTGGAGATTGCCGGCTATCGCGCGGCGAATGAGGAATATTTTCGAGCCCGTGCTGCGGACCTGGTCGACATTCGCGATCGCGTGCTCGCAGGGTTAATTGGTGTGGATGCGATCGCAAAAATCTCCGGCGATTCCGTCGTCACGGGTGAGGATATTTCGCCGTCGACGTTTCTCGCCCTTGACTGGAGCCGCGGCGGTGCCATCGCGCTCGCTAGCGGATCGCCGTCGTCGCATGTCGCTATGCTCGCGCGGTCGCGCGGGGCTCCCATGGTGGTTGGACTAGGTTCATTGCCATGGAACGGAGAGCCGCCGTCATTGGCCCTAGTCGACGGTGATACCGGCACCGTGATCTTTGATCCCAAACCCGAGACACGCCGCCTCTTCGAGCACCGCATGGCGGCAGCGAATGCCGCGCGAATCGTTGCCGACGCCAACCGCTTCAAGCCGGCGCTGACGGCCGATGGTCGGCGTATCGCTGTCGTTCTCAACGTCGCTGCGCCCGAAGACCTCGCGGGCCTCGATCCCGCAATCTGCGACGGCATTGGACTCGTGCGAACCGAGTTTCTGTTCGAGGGATCGAGGGGCCTGCCGGGCGAGGATGCGCAATATGCGGTCTATCGACGTATTCTCGAGTGGGCTGCAGGACGACCGGTGACGATCCGCACCCTCGATGCCGGTGGTGACAAGCCGATCGCCGGTCTAACGATCGATAACGAGCGAAATCCATTCCTGGGCTTACGCGGGATCCGCCTCTCGCTTGCGCGGCCCGAGGTGTTTCGTGTGCAGTTGCGTGCATTATGCCGTGCTGCCATGCACGGGACGTTGAAGGTGATGTTGCCGATGATCGCGATCCCCTCGGAACTCGATCGTGCCAACGCCATTCTGGACGCGGAATTCGCAGCCCTGACGGCAGAGGGCATCGCCTGCGCGCGGCCGCCGATCGGCATCATGGTCGAGGTCCCGGCGGCAGCGCTGTGCGCCGAGGAGTTCGGCGCGGCGTTCTATTCCATCGGTTCGAACGACCTGACCCAATACACGATGGCCGCGGCGCGCGATATCAGCGCCGTCGCCGACCTCAACGATGCCGGCCATCCGGCGGTGCTGGCGCTGATCGCGCGGACGGTGGAGGCCGGGCGCGAGCGCGGCGTCGAGGTCTCGCTCTGCGGCGACGCCGCAGCCGACACTCGATTGATGAGGGCGCTGCTGGCGACGGGCCTGACCACCCTCTCGGTCTCGCCGAATGCGGTGGCCCGCGTCAAGGCAGCCATCGCCGGGGTGACCGCATGAGCGACGAAGCAGGCGAAGACGCAAGCCGGCCGGGCGACAACAATGTCGCGGACTACAAGCTGATACTGCGGCGGGCCCTCGACAACCGGCCATCCGGAACGCGATTGAAGCTCGCGGCGGCGCTCGGCAAGAACCGCTCCTTCGTCAGCCAGATTACCAATCCGGCCTATCTGGTGCCGATCCCGGCGAAGCATGTCGCGATCATCTTTGAGGTCTGCCATCTCTCGGGTGCCGAGCGCGCGGCGTTCCTCGAGGCCTATGGGCGCGCGCACCCGGGACGGCTGCGCGGCGCCCATCGCGAAGCACGCACCCGCGTGGTTACCGTGACGGTGCCCGATCTTGGTGACGACAAGAAGAATCGCGCGCTCGAGCAACTCATCGTCGACTTTGCTGCTCAGCTCGCGCGCTATGCCGAAAGCATCGGCTGACGAATTCAGAACGCAAGAAAGATAACCGGGAGGGACGCCATGAAGAAGCTGATCAACAGCGCCGACACGGTGCTCGAAGAGAGTCTCGACGGGTTGGCGGCAGCTCATGCCGATATCCTGCTGCTCGGTGCCGACAGGAAGTTCGTGCGCCGCCGCACCCTGAAACCGGGCAAGGTCGCGCTGATTTCGGGCGGCGGCTCCGGCCACGAGCCGCTCCATGCGGGTTTTGTCGGCGTGGGCATGCTCGATGCCGCCTGCCCGGGCCAGGTCTTCACCTCGCCGACGCCGGATCAGATGATCGAGGCAGCGGAGGCGGTCGATACCGGGGCAGGCGTGCTCTTCATCGTCAAGAATTACGAAGGCGATGTGATGAACTTCACCATGGCCGCCGAGATGGCCGGACGTGAGGTCGCGAGCGTGGTGGCCAATGACGACGTCGCGGTCGAGAAATCCACCTACACGACCGGCCGTCGCGGCGTCGCGGGAACGCTGATCGTGGAAAAGATGGTCGGCGCCGCCGCCGAAAAGGGCATGCCGCTCGCCGCGCTCAAGACGCTCGGCGATGGTGTCAATCAGCGCACTCGCTCAATGGGCGTGGCGCTGCTGCCGTGTACCGTTCCGGCAGCAGGCCGGCCGAATTTCACCCTGGCTGATAGCGAAATGGAAATGGGTGTCGGTATTCACGGCGAGCCAGGTCGCCGCAGGGTGCCGCTGGCGTCCGCCGATGACATCGCTGCCGAGATGCTCAATGCGATCCTGGATGACCTCGCACCAAGCAGGGGCAGCGAAGTCCTGCTTCTGGTTAACGGGTTCGGCGCAACGCCACTGATCGAACTCTATCTGATGGTCAATAGCGCCAAGCGCATTCTGGACGGGGCGGGCATCACGGCGACACGTTTCCTGACGGGTTCTTATGTCACGTCGCTCGACATGGCCGGCGCCTCGATCACCGTCTCGGTGCTCGACAGCCGGTCAAAGGAATTTTGGGACGCCCCGGTGCATACCGCAGCGATACGCTGGGGTATCTGATGGACGGGAACGAAGAACAATGAACGACAAAGAGATCCCCCGAGGGGCCCGCTATGTGTGACGGCAGAATTTACGTTCGCAATATGGCTTCGATCTCTTGCGCTGCTTCAAGCAGCGTACGGTCTTGTCCGCGCGCGGCGATGATCTGAAGGCCGAATGGAAGTCCGCACCGATCCGCTCCGCACGGAATCGAAATCGCCGGCAGGCGGGCATGATTGACAAAAGGCGTGAAGACCGCGTGGGCACGTGGGCTTGCGGCTTTTCCGCCGATCGTGTCAGGGCCGAGCTGCGCCAGCGGCCATGCGACACATGGGACGGTTGGCGCCAGCAGCAGGTCGATCTCGCCAAAGAACGCCGCAAAGGCCTTGGCGATTGCAGCGCTTGCGACCAGCGCTCCGGCCACCTCGGCGCCTGACCACGACAGCCCCCGCTCGATCTGCTTGGCGATATCAGGATCGAAGACGGTCGGCTCCTTGCGGAAGGGCTCGCCATAGAGCGCAGCAAGGCTGGCATGCTGGAGCGGCATGACGGCGTCTTCCGTCGCGCCAGCCGGCCAGACGGGATCGTCTTGCACGATGTGCAATCCTGCGGCCGAGAGACGCTCGACGGCAGAAACGAGCCCGTTCGCGACGGCATCATCAACGGCGACATCGAGACCGAGGCGAGGCGAGAATGCGACGCGCAGACCGGCGATGTCGGCGGTCTCTTGCGCAATGCTCGCCGAATCCGGATCGCGCCGATCGACGCCGGCCATGGTCTTGAACGCCAGCGCGATGTCGGCGACGTCGGTGGCGATCGGCGCGATGACGGAGAGACCGAAGAACGGCTCGGCGAAGCCAGGTCCATAAGGGATTGCGCCGTAGGACGGCTTGAAGCCGGCGACACCGACATGGGCCGGCGGCCTGCGACTGGAGCCGCCCGCATCGGTCCCAATCGCGAGCGGCACGAGGCCGGCTGCGACGGCGGCAGCCGGACCACCTGATGAGCCACCGGGAGTCAACGCGCGATCGAGCGGGTGCCGCGTCGGCCCGAACAGCGGCGAGGTCGTCACGCCTTTGCTCGCGAACTCGGAGGTTGCCCCGATGCCGACAACGATGGCTCCGGCCTTGCGCAGCCGCTCGATCGCGATTGCATCCTGCGGCGCGACGAAATCGGCAAACAGGCGCGAGCCCTGTGTCACGCGCCAGCCGCCGGTCCAGATGTTGTCCTTGACCACAATGGGGACGCCGGCCAGCGGCATCGCTTCGCCCGCGCGCAGGCGATCGTCGACGGCGGCGGCATCGGCTAGCGTGCGCGAGGGATCTATCGTGACCACAGCGTTCAGGCTCTTCGCAGCCTCGATGCGGCCGAGGGCGGCCCTGGCGGTTTCGACCGCGCTCGTCCGCCCGGCCGTAACGTCGGCCGCAATCTCGCGCGCGCTATTGACCGGCTTTGTCATGGCCTCCCCAAATCAGAGCCAATGTGCCGCACAGCGCGAGGCACGCCAAGGCGAAGAAGGCCGCGCCGAGGCTGGCTACGCCATCCAGGATCGAGACCAGGGCCGGCGCGGCCAGCAGGCCCGCATAGGAAGCGGTCAGGACCGCTCCGGTGGTCTCGCCGATCCTGTCCGGCGGGGCGAGGCGGGCAATCTCCGCGACGAAAACGCCGTTCCAGCCCGACGCGGTCAGGCCGAACAGGGCAGCAATCGCGAACTGGCCGGTGCGACCGAGCGATGCGCCATCGAGGCCAAGCAGCGCCGCGCAGAGGGCCATGCCGAGGCCGATGACGACGAGAACCGCGCGGGAGGCATTGAGGCGCATGGCGACATAGCCCCAGCCGAGACGGCCGACGAGGCCGCCGGCTTGCGCGCAGGCGAGCGCCATGCCGGCCCCGATATGGCTGAGGCCGAGCTCGCGGGTACCGAGCGTGACAAAGACCGTGTTGAGCGAGACCTGCATCGCGCTGAACGGCATCGAGGCCAGCGCCAGCACCGCGATGCGCCGATCCGCGGTGACCAGCGCCAGTCGTGCACGGAGACCGAGCACCGGAGGAAGGAGGACCTTGCCGGCATAGGCCGGCCGCAGTCGCTCGAACAGCAGGATTCCCAGAAGAGCACAGGCGCTCACCGCCGCATAGCACCAGGCAGGTCCCAGCGAGATCGCGATCGCCGGCAGAACCAGCGAGCCGCAGACGGCGCCGATCTGGTTGCCGGTCTGGCGGACCGAGAACACGAAGGCACGGCGTTCGGCCGTCACGAGCCGCGCCAGCAGCGCCGCGCTTGCCGGCGTCTCCGGCCCGAACGCAAGGCCAAGGCAGAGGCCCGCAGCGAGCAGGGCCGCCGTCGAGCCGAGCGAGGCCAGCGCCATGCTGACGACGATCGCCGCCGCGCACAGGCTCGCGATCCGCAGCGAGCCGAGGCGCGCGCTGAAACCGCCTCCCCAGAACGAGGCGGGGATGCCGACAGCGAACGCCGCGCACGAGAACATCGAGAGCTGCCAGACCTCGATCTGGGTGCGGGGCGCGACCACGCCCGGCGCGAACAGGGCCAGTGCCACCAGCGCCTGGAGCGAGGTCATCGCTCCCAGGGCCGGCAGCAGCGCAGGCGCTGGCCGAAGGTGCGTGTTTGCGTCTACCATGGCGCGGCGCTCACGGGAGGAACATGGTGGCAGGCGGTATTTCCATTCACGCTGTCGATGTGGCGAGCGGACGCCCGGCACAGGGGCTGCGCGTCGAGATCTGGCGGATCGATCCGGACTCGCTGCGTATCGCCGACGGACGGCTCGGCGCCAATGGCGTGCTCGACCATGCCGTCGCGCAAGGCGAGGGCGTGACGGCGGGCGAGTACGAGGTCCTGTTTCATCTCGGTGAATTCTTCGGCGACAGCGACGGTTTCCTGACCGTGACGCCGTTCCGCTTCCGCATCAAGAACGTTGACGAGCATTTTCATCTGCCGCTGAAATTCACGCGCTGGGGCCATTCGCTGTTCCGCGGTGCCTGATCAGTTCGTCAGCCGCCGCGACAGGCCGGTGACGCGTTCCATCACCGCCACCAGCGCGACGGTGGCGATGATCAGCACGCCCGACAGCGCGGCGATGGTCGCATCGAGCTTGCCCTCGAGGTCCTGCCACATCCGGATCGGCAGCATGTCGGTTGCGGCATCGCGCAGGAACAGCGAGACCGGCACATTGTCGAACGACGACATGAAGGCGATGAAGGCACCCGCGATGACGCCCGGCCGGATCAGCGGCAGCACGATGCGCCGGAACGTGTAGAGGCGGCTCGCGCCAAGAACCGCGGAGCTTTCGAGCAGGGTCGGCTCGAGTTGGGCCAACGCTGCGACCGTGTTGCGCACGACATAGGGCACGCAGACCACGGTGTGACCGATTACCAGCGTCAGCGGCGACACCGGCAGGCCGACCAGCGAGAACAGCATCAGGGCGGCGAGACCGAAGGCGAGCGCCGGCAGCACCAGCGGCGACATGAACAGGGAATCGAGCAGCCGCGCCGACAGTGTCCGCGATCGCGAGATCGCGAGCGCCGCGGCGACGCCGAGGGCGACGGACAGGCCGGTCGCCCACAGCGCCACGATCAGGCTGTTCTTCGCCGCGAAATGCAGTTGCCAGGCATTCCACAGCTCGGCGTACCAGCGCAGCGAATAGCCGGGCGGCGGGAACCGCAGCGAGAAACCGCTGGTGAAGGAGACGATCAGCACCACCAGTGAGGGCGCGATGATGATGACTAGCGCGATCACCGCGATCACGGTCATGACGAGCTCGAAGCTCAGAGCTTCCAAAGTGCGCTTGCGTCCGCTCATTACGCCCCTCCATAGCCGCGCGACAAGCGGCCGAGCGTGGTGAAGACGGAGACGACCGCGAGCACGGCGAGCAGGAAGATGATCGAGATCGCGGCTGCGAAAGGCCAGTTCTGCAGGGTCGAAGCCTGCTGATAGAGATACATCGGCATGAACAGCATCTGCCCGCCGCCGACCAGCGACTGGGTGATGAAGGCGGTGATCGCGGCGGCATAGGTCAGCGTGCAGCCGGCGATGACGCCCGGCAGCGACAGCGGGAGCACGATCCTGAAGAAGGTGCGCCAGCTCCCGGCGCCGAGCGAGCAGGAGGCATCGTCGAGATTGGGATCGATGCGGCCGAGCGCAGTGATCAGCGGCAGCGTCATCAGCGGCATCTGCACCTGCGCCAGCGCGATCACCACGCCGAACTGGGTGTAGAGCAGCCTGAGGGGCGTATCGATGATGCCGAGCGATTGCAGCGTCGCGTTGATGATGCCCTGGCGACCCAGGATGACGATCCAGGCGAAGGTCCTCACTACCACGCTGGTGAGCAGCGGCAGCAGCACGATCAGGATGATGACGGTCTGAAGCTTTGGCCCGACCCGCTGGTAGAGCCAGGCGATGGGAAAGCCGAGCACGAGGCAGACGGCCGTCACCTCGGCGCCGAGCAGCAGCGTCGAGCCGAGCACGCCGAGGCTGAAGGGATCGGTGAGGAAGTGCAAGTACTGGCCGGGCCCCCAATGGAGCCCGGCCGTGTCGTTGTGCAGCGAGAGCCAGAACAGTTGCAGCAGCGGCGCGACGAAGAAGACCAGGAAGAACAGCGCCAGAGGCGCTGCTAATCCCATTCCGTAGGACGTCACGTCCCGTGATGCTGGTGCTGCGCCCATGACTTAAACCTTCAAGGTCTTAGATCTTGATCTCGCGGTTGAAGCGCTCGATCCAGGCCGAGCGCTGCTCGTTGATCTTCTTCCAGTCCTGGAACACGAATTTTTGCTTTAGCTCGGCGGTGTCCTTGGCGAGCACGCGCGCGATCTCGCCGCCCATCGTCACCTTGGAATTGGTTGGAACGATCAGATAGGGCGGGTTCATCAACGTGGTCTGGACCTCAGGCGTCAGCGCGGCCTCGATCAGCTTAAAGGCAAGCTCGCGGTTGGGCGAGCTCTTGACGATGTGGATCGTAGTCTTGAAGGCGATGGCGCCTTCCTTCGGCGCCACGAACTCGACCGGCACGCCGCGCGCTTTCAGGATCTGGATGGCGTTAAAATTGCCGGGCGAGATGTCGATCTGGCCCTGCTGGAACAGGGTCGCGAGCGCGCCGGGATTGGCGGCAACGGCCGCGAGATTGGGCTTGAGCTCCTCCAGCGCCTTGAAGCCGGGATCGACATTGGCCTCGGAGCCGCCGCGCATCTTGGCGATCTCGACCAGCCATCCGGTGCCGAGCGTCGAGTTGAGGTTGGTGATGCCGACGCGGCCCTTGAACTCCGGCTTCCAGAGATCGGCCCATGAGGTCGGCGGCGTCTTGACGGCTTCCGGATTGTAGGTGAGGCCGACGACCTGGAAGAACGGGGCGGGGCCCATCGGCTCCTGCGCCTCGGCGATCAGGTCCTTGTAGTAGGCGCTCTTCTCGACCGGATAGGGTTCGACGAGGTCCTGGCCGATCGCGACCAGCGCCGGACCCGGATCGTGCAACATGACGTCGATCGGCGGATTGGCTTTCGCGGCGTTGACCTTCGCGATCTGGTCGACCGAGAGCATGGGGTCGAGCACCATCGCCGCATCGGCGTTGGCCTTGCGGAAGGCCGGCACCAGCACGGCCTTGTGCGCTTCCTCCCAGCTTCCGGTGAAGGTCGCGAACACCAGCGGGCGAGCCTGGGCAAAGCTCAGTCCGGGAAACGCCTTCATGGCCCCGAGGGTGAGGGCGGTCGTCATCAGGCTTCGGCGGTTGAGGATCATGTCGAACTCCGTGTGGACTATGACTGGAACTAAAGCGTTGCGGGAAAGGCGTTGGCGAGCGAGGGGGCGAGCGGGGCGAGGCGCACGGCCGCGCCGCTCTCCAGCGCGCGCGTCTCGCCGATGCGCGCCTGGGAGACTTTTACGCCGGAGCCATCGGCGGTGGTGACCTCGTGGACGACGGTGGCGCCTAACGGCAGCGACATGCCGACCACGCCGGCAAAGCCGGTTTCGTCGCCGACAAATTGCAGATGCTCGGGCCGGATGCACACGGTGACGCGGCCGCCTTCGGTGAGGCTGCCTGCCGCCGGCCGCGCGATGATCTCCGCGCCGGCGTCGAGCCGTACTTTCGCGGCCGTGCGGTCCGCGGAGACCACGACGCCGGGCATGCGGTTGGTCGAACCGACAAAGGTGTTCACGAACAGGGTCTGCGGCCGGTCGTAGACGTCGGACGGCGTGCCGAACTGCTCGAGCTTGCCGTGGCTCAGCACGGCGACGCGGTCGGCCATCGACAGCGCCTCTTCCTGGTCGTGGGTCACGATCAGCGTGGTGATGCCGGAGACGCGCTGCAGCCGCTTGACCTCGATCTGCATGTCGAGCCGCAGATTCTTGTCGAGCGCGGCAAAGGGCTCGTCGAGCAGCAGGATCGACGGCTTGATCGCGAGCGCACGGGCCAGCGCGACGCGCTGCTGCTGGCCGCCGGAGAGCTGCCGCGGCAGCCGCTCGGCCATCGACGGCAATTGCACCAGCTCGAGCAGGCGCTGCGCCTCGCGCTGGCGTGTCGCCTTGTCGATGCCGCGGGCGGCGAGCCCGTAACCGACGTTCTCGCTAATCGATAGATGCGGGAACAGCGCGTAATTCTGGAACACGATGCCGACCGCGCGCTTGTTCGGCGGCAGCGCATCGACGATGTCGTCGCCGATGATGATGCGCCCCTGCGTCTGCGCGATGAAGCCGGCGATGATGCGCAGTAGTGTGGTCTTGCCGCAGCCGGACGGGCCGAGCAGGGCAATGATCTCGCCGCCCTTGATGTCGAGATTGATGTTCTCGACGGCGAGCGCGCCGCTGGGATAGCGGTGGGTGATCGCGTCGACGACGAGCGAACGCCCGCCTTCTTCAGCCATGGTGTTGCCTCCGGTTCTTCCGAGGAAGAAAGCAAGTCTCGTGCCCGCCGCGCTCGCCTTTCGATGCGAGGTTTGGCATGGTGCGGCGATGACGCCGAAGCCATCGATCTGCGACCTCACTGCCAAAACCCTTGCGGGCGCCATCGTGACGGGTGAGTTCTCTTCGCGTGACGCCGTCGAGGCGCATCTGGTGCGGATCGCGGAACAGGATCCGCAATTGGCGGCGTTCATAACCGTCGATGCCGAGGGCGCCCGCCGCGCTGCGCAAATCTGCGATGCCGCGCCCGCGCCGGTCGGTCCGCTGCACGGCGTGCCCGTCGGGATTAAGGACCTCACCGACACCGCGGGGCTTGCGACCACCTATGGATCGGTGCTGTTTCGTGATCATGTGCCCGCAGAGGACGATCTCGTGGTCGCGCGGCTGCGACGTGCCGGCGCGATCATTTTGGGAAAGACCAACACGCCGGAATTCGGCTTCGGTGCGGTCTGCACCAATAAATTGTGCGGGCCGACGCGCAATCCATTCGATCCCGCGCTCACATCCGGCGGATCGTCCGGCGGCTCCGCCGTCGCGGTCGCGGCCGGCATGGTGCCGCTCGCGCACGGCACCGATTTCGGCGGCTCGGTGCGCACGCCCGCAAGTTTTTGCGATGTCGCCTCGATCCGGCCGACACCCGGCCGCATCCCGTCGCCGCGCCGACCGCTCGGCTGGGATATGCTCGCCACCCACGGTTTTCTCGCCCGCGGCGTCGATGATCTCGAACTGGCGTTGTCGGTATGTGCTGGGGGAGATGCGAATGATCCGCTCTCGGCCGGTGTTATCAATGACGATCGGTCGCTCGCGGGACGTCCGCGGATCGCTGTCACGCCCGATTTCGGTGTCGCGACGGTTGCGCGCGATGTCCGCGAGCGTTTTGCTACCGCCTGCGATGCGCTTGCTAGAATTGCCGATGTCATGCCGTCCTGGCTCGATTGCAGCGGTGCGATCGAGACCTTCCGTACGCTGCGCGCCGCGCACATCGCCAACAGCTATGGCGAGCTGCTGCGGACGCGTCGCGCCGAGCTCACGCCCACCGTGATCTGGAACATCGAGGCGGGCACAAAACTCTCTGCCGAGGATTACCTCAACGCCGAGCGGCGCCGCACCGCGATCTATCGCAGCTTTCGCGAGCTGTTCACGCGCGCCGATCTCCTGGTTGCGCCGGCGGCGTCGGTCTTTCCCTGGCCGAACGAGATCAGCGATGTCACCGCGATCGACGGCACGGCGCTGGAGACGCCCATCGATTATCTCGCCGTCACTTTCATTGTCTCGTTGGTCGGCTTCCCCGTTCTGACCTTGCCGGTGCGTCGGGAAGAAGACGAGCTGCCCTTCGGTATCCAGATCATCGCGCCACCGCGCTGCGAATCCCGTCTGTTTGCCTTTGGCCGTGCCATCGAAAACGAATTGGGCTTTTCGCATCTCCGGCCGCCTCTCTGATCAGCTGTCGCGATGCTCGAGCCGCGCGGCGAGCGCGTCGGCAAGACCAGTGGTGGGTTTGGCGGCGGGCCGGCGGTACGTGCCTGCGGTCGCCTTGCGCAGGCGGAGCGCCACCAGCGCCTCCGCCTGCTTCACGGCGGCGACGACCTGATCGACGACGGGGACGTGGATCCGGTCGGCGACGCGTTCGGCAAGACCCGAAAGCGGCGCGCCCGCAAAGATCAGGACATCGGCCTCGTCCTCGACAATGGCGCGCTGCGCGAGTTCGACGAGCAAATCCTCCTTCTCGGTGCCGACATCCGAAATCGCCTTGAACGGCGTGTCGAGCATGCGGATGCCGGCGCAGCGTTCTCGCAGCCCGTGGTCGCGGACGCACTCCTCGTACCAGGGGCCCAGCGCTTGCGCGAAAGTGACGATGGCGAAGCGGCGACCGGCCATGCAGGCGGTGAGCATCGCAGCTTCGGCAAGGCCGATCACGGGAATGTCGAACGTCTCGCGCGCGGCAAACAGGCCGGGATCGCCGAAGGCGGCGATGATCGCGGCATCGACCTTGGTGTGCTGCTCGGCCAGCATCTCCAGCGCGATGGCGCCGCCGATCTGCGCCTCGGTGCGCGTCGCGATATAGGGCACGCCGCGCGAGGCGGTGCAGGGGACGATCTCGGTGCCGGGCGCGGCGGCGCGCTGCCCGACATCGGTCATCAACTGGGTGACCGAGGTGCTGGTGTTAGGGTTGAGCAGCAGCAGCTTCATGGTCATGCCGCCGTCAGCTTGGGCTTGGGAGCAAGAGTCTCGAGCAGCGCGGTGCCGGTCTGTCTGACATGGGCCCCGAGCAGGCGTCCGGCGGCTTCGCTGTCGCGCGCCTCGAGGGCTGCGAGGATATCGGCATGCTCGTTCACCGAATTGCTCCAGCGCTTGTCGGCGCCGAGCGCGAGATAACGCGCGCGTTCAGCGCGGGAGATCAGCGTCTCGTGGGCCTCGCGCAGCGGCGTGTTGCGGGCCATGCGGACGATGGTGTTGTGGATCTCGCCGTTGATCGCAAAATAATCGTCGAGCTTGCCGTTGCGATGATGACCTTCCATCCGGGTCTGAAGCGTGCGCAAGCGGGCGAGATCGCGCTCGGTGGCGCGCTCCGCGGCGAGCTCGGCGGCGAGCCGCTCGATGCCGGCGAGCGCCTCGAACAATTCCGAGATGTCGTCGACCGCGATGTCAGCGATGCGCGGGCTGCGGTTCGGCCGCAACTCGATCAACCCTTCCGCCGCCAGCACCTTCATCGCCTCGCGCAAGGGGGTGCGCGACACGCCGAGCTCCTTCGACAGCTTCGTCTCCTGGGTCTGCGAGCCCGGCGGCAGCTCGCCGCGAATGATCATCGTCCGCATCCGCGCGGCGGCGCGCTCATGCAGGCCCATCCGCTTGAGTTTGGGCGACTTTCGTCCCTTTGGCGCTTCCGATTTTGGCTGCACGCGTGCCTCACTTCTCACGTTGATCTTAGCCGTTTCCGGCCTTCTTGTTTGCCAAAAATACCGACGTATGTCGCTGAAAACAATAGCATAGTGCGTAAATTGTATGCAGCATGCAAAAACCGGATTGCGCGGCGGCGAAGGCCGGCGGATGATCGTTTCCGACGCGCGAGATCCCGCGCCTTTGAAATGGAGTAAGCGATGCGGACGAGTTTGCGATTGGGCCTCGTGGTGATGGCGGCGGTGCTTGGCGGCAGCGGGATCGCCTCCGCGCAAGCTCCGAAGATCAAGCTCGGCTACGCCAAATGCGCGCACTGCCTGCCGATGTCGTTGATCCCGGGCATGGCGAAGAACGTCGAGGTCGAGGCCACCGGCTTCAACTCGGGCAATGACGTGCTCACTGCCCTGGTGTCGAAGAGCATCGACGTCGCGCAGGTGACCTATCTCCACTACATCACCGCACTCGACAAAGGTTTTGACGTCGTCGCCGTATCCGGCCAGATCAACGGCGGCTCGGAATGTCTCTCCTCCGCGAAGCTGAACCTGCCCCCCGAGGACTGGGCCACCTTCAAGACGACCGTTGCGAGGGCGAAGAGCGACGGTCAGCCGCTCAAGGTCGCGGCGTCTCGCGGCAATGCGCAGGACATCCACATGCGCGGCGCGTTCCTCAAGCAGGGTGTCGATCCCAACAAGGACATCCAGTTCATCAACATTCCCAATCCGTCCGACCATCTCGCGGCGCTCCAGCGCGGCGAGGTCGACATGATCTGTTCGGTCGAGCCGTTTGCCTCGCAGATCCGGCTGGCCGGTGCCGGCAAGCATTTTGTGCTGCCGTATGAGCAGGCTGCCGGAAATCTCACGAATCTGATCGTCACCCGTTCCGACGTGATCGCGAGCCAGCGCGCCGGCGTCCAGGGCGTCGTCAGCGCCGTGGTCGAGCTCGACAACAAGCTGATCGCCGACAAGGGACCGTGGGTCGAGGTCATCAACAAGCTCACCGGCCTCGACAAGACGGTCGCGACCGAGGCGCTGAAGAATGCCTCGCCCGATCCCGCGATCCATCGCTCGCAGACGCTGGCGATAGCCGCGATGATGCGCGACCTCAAATACATCTCAAAGGACGTCTCCGCGGAAGCGGAGAAGAACATGGACTATTCGTTCCTGGAGCGGACCACCGGAAAGGCCAAGAATGACCTCGGTTACTGACGTCTCGCCCGCGAGGCCGGCGTTCCGGCTGACGCGGGCGTTCCAGGGACTCGAACGCCTCGTGGTGCCCGCGCTGCTGATCGCAGGCTGGGAGGCCTTTGCCCGCAGCGGCATGCTTCCGCCCGCGCTGCTGCCGGCGCCGAGCGCGGTGCTGCATGCGCTCGGCGACTGGGTATTCGGCTTCGACGAGACCACGCAGACCTATTCCGGCCACTGGCTGCGCGACGCGCTTGCGAGTGCTGTTCGCGTCTTTGGCGGCTTTGCGCTGGCTAGCCTTCTCGGCATCCTCGCCGGCGTCGCCATCGGCTGGTCGCGCCTGTTCGAGAAGACGCTGGAGCCGACGCTGCAGATGCTGCGGCCGATTCCGCCGGTGTCGTGGATTCCGCTGGCGATCATCTGGTTCGGCATTGCCGACAAGCCGGCGATCTTCCTCGTCTTCCTCGGTGCCTTCTTTCCTGTGCTGATGAACAGCATCCATGGCGTCAAGACGGTGGACCACAATCTCGTGCGCGCCGGCGCGATGATGGGGGCGAACGGACGGCAGATGCTGACCGACATCGTCCTGCCGGCGGCGCTGCCATCGATCTTCGCAGGCCTGCGCATCGCGGTCGGCTCAGCCTGGATGCTGACGGTCACGGCCGAGATGGTCGCAGTCAGGAGCGGCCTTGGCTACGTGCTCTGGGATTCCTATTACTTTCTGCGCTACGACATCGTGCTCGCGGCAATGATCTCGATCGGGCTGCTCGGCTATCTCTCCGACCTTGGCCTCAAGGCGATCATGGCGCGCGCGCTGCGCTGGCAGCAGACGACCACCGTGCAGGGTAGGGCGGGCTGATGGCGGCAATCGAGCTTCGCAACATCGTCAAGGTGTTCTCCGACAAGAGGCGCGGCCGCGACCTACTGACGCTGGACAACATCAATCTCGACATCGAGGCCAACGACTTCGTCTGCCTGCTCGGCCCCTCCGGCTGCGGCAAGTCGACACTCCTGAACATCATCGCCGGCTTCGAGCAGGCGACCTCCGGCCGAACGCTAGTGGATGGCAAGCAGGTCGAGCGGCCCGGCTCGGACCGCGGCGTGGTGTTCCAGCAGCCGACCCTGATGCCGTGGCTGACGGCGATCGACAACATCGCCTTCCACCTCAAGCTCAAGGGTATCCCCAAGGCCGAGCGCTACGACCGCGCCATGGAGTTCATCGATCTCGTCGGCCTGCGCGGTTTCGAGCACCACCATCCCTCCGAGATGTCCGGCGGTATGAATCAGCGCGTCGGCATCGCCCGCGCGCTGCTGATGAACCCGAGCGTGATCCTGATGGACGAGCCGTTCGCGGCGCTGGATGCCCAGACCAAGCTCGAAATGCAGGAGGAGCTGGTCGCGATCTGGCAGAAGCGCCGCTGCACCATCGTGTTCGTCACCCACAGCGTCGACGAGGCGCTGGTGCTCGGCAACAAGATCGTGGTGATGACGAAGCGGCCGGGCCGGATCCGCGAGGCCGTCAATTTCGACCTGCCGCGCCCGCGCGACATCACCAGCCCCGGGTTCAACGACGCCAAGCGCCACATCCTGGCTCTGATCCGGGAGGAGTCGACGCGCCTTGCGCAGGCGTCGTAAGGTTAAGGCCATGCGCAAACGCCTCGGCATGATCACGCCGTCCTCCAACTCGGTGCTCGAGCCCGTCACCAGCGCCATGCTGCATGGCGCCCCCGGCGTCACCGCACATTTCTCGCGCTTCCGCGTCACCGAGATCGCGCTCGATGCCGCTGCGTTGAGCCAGTTCGATGCTTCCGCCATGCTTCCGGCCGCGGATCTGCTGGCCGATGCCAAGGTCGACGCGATCGCCTGGAACGGCACGTCGGCGAGCTGGCTCGGCATCGGCCGCGACCGGGGCCTTTGCGAGGCGATCACGGCACGCACGGGCGTGCCGGCGACGACGTCGACGCTCGCCTGCATCGATGCCGCCCGCACGCTCGGTGCAAAGCGCGTCGGCCTGGTCTCGCCCTACACCGACGACGTGCAGCGGCGTATCGCCGACGTCTGGGCCGAGGAGGGGATTGCCTCGCATGCGGAGCGGCATCTCGGCTTGCGCGACAACTTTTCCTTTGGCGAGGTCACGTCCGCGACGATCGCGGAGATGATCCGCGCGGTCGCGGCAGACGGCGCAGACGCCATCGTCATCCTCTGCACCAATCTTGACGGCGCCGCGCTGGCCGCCTCGCTCGAACGGGAATTAGATATCACCGTGCTCGACTCGGTCGCGGTCACGCTGTGGCGGACGCTCGGCCTCGCCGGCGGCGACGTCACGGCCCTTGCGCGATGGGGCCGCATATTTCAGACCATGCCAGCCATCAAGTGACGGAGACCTCTGTGACTCAGCTCGATCTCGCCATTCGCGGCGGCACCATCGTGACCGCCAGCGACGAGTTCCGCGCCGATATCGGCATTCGCGACGGTCGCATCGTCAGCATCGCCGAGCGCATCGAGGGCGCGGCGCGCGAGATCGACGCGACAGGGCTGCTCGCGCTGCCGGGCGGGATCGACAGCCACGTTCATATCTCGCAGCCCTCCGGCCCCGACGTAGTGATGGCCGACGATTTTGCGTCAGCGACGCGCGCGGCCGCCGCCGGCGGCAACACCATGGTGCTGCCCTTCGCGCTGCAGGAGAAGGGCATCTCGCTGCGGACCTGCGTCGAGAACTACCGCAAGCTCGCCGAGGGCGAGTGCTATATCGATACGGCCTTCCACCTCATCATCTCCGATCCAACCGCGGTCGTGCTCGGGCAGGAGCTGCCGGCCCTCGTCAAGGACGGCTACACCTCGTTCAAGGTGTTCATGACCTATGACGATCTCGTGCTCAGCGACAAGCAGCTGCTCGAGGTCTTCGAGGTGGCGCGCCGCGAGGAGGCGCTGGTGATGGTCCATTGCGAGGGCTACGACGCCATCCGCTTTCTCACCAGCAAGCTCGAGCGCGAGGGCCACATCGCGCCCTATTATCACGGCACCTCGCGGCCCCAGGCGGTCGAACGCGAGGCGACGCATCGCGCCATCAGCCATGCCGAGGTGATCGGCGTTCCCATCATGATCGTGCACGTCTCGGGCCGCGAGGCGATGGAGCAGGTGCGCTGGGCCCAGCAGCGCGGACTGCCTGTTCATGCCGAGACCTGTCCGCAATACATGACGCTGACGGCCGACGACATGAAGGGCCTCAACATGGACATCACGGGCGCAAAGTACGTCTGCTCGCCGCCGCCGCGCGATGCCGAAAGCCAGCAGGCGATCTGGGAGGGCATCACGACAGGCGTGTTCCAGACCTTCTCCTCCGACCACTGCCCGTTTCGCTATGACGATCCCAAGGGCAAGCTGACACCGAATTCCCGCACGTCATTCCGTTGGGTGCCGAACGGCATTCCGGGTGTCGAGACGCGACTGCCGATCCTGTTCTCCGAAGGCGTCTCGAAGGGGCGGATCAGTCTGCAAAAGTTCGTCGAGCTGACCGCGACCAACCATGCGCGGATCTACGGCCTCTATCCGCGCAAGGGCTCGATTGGAATCGGCTTCGATGCCGACATCGTGCTGTGGGATCCGAAGCTGACAAAGCCGATCCGGCAGGCCGATCTGCACCACGGCTCGGACTATACGCCCTGGGAAGGCTTTGATGTCACCGGTTGGCCCGTCACCACAATTGCCCGCGGCCGGGTCGTATACGAACAGGGCGAGATCGTCGGCGGCAAAGGCGCGGGTGAGGTGCTGAGCCGCGGCAAGTCGAGCCTGATCTGACCAGGCGCAGTCGCGCGGCGTCCAGTCTGGCGAGGACGCGGTCAGGGCATGCGGGATTTTGCCAGGACGCAGTGGACGCCCTTGTTGCCGTCGACCATCTGCGTAACCCTGAGGTCGGCGGCGATCGAGCAAAGCGTATAGGCGTCCTGCGCGCTGAGGCTGCTCCTCTCGCGGATCAGCGTGATCATGTCGCGCAGCGCCGCCTTGGCCGCATCATCGAGGTCTTCATCGAATCCCATCGTGATCCAGTCGACCGCGGTTTCCGCGCGCGGGGAGGCGAGGCGAAGATCGCGCCGGATGTGGAATTCGAAGGTGCCGGTGAGCGCCGCCTCGATCGCGGTCAGGCAGACCTCGCCGTCGCCCTGCAACGCGTGGCCGTCGCCCGCGGAGAACAGCGCGCCCGGCACGAACACCGGAAAATACAGCGTGCTGCCGGCCCCAAGCTCCTTGTTATCCATGTTGCCGCCGAAGGCGCGCGGCTCCTTCGAGGACAGTCGTCCCCATGACGGCGGCGGCGCCACGCCGAAATTGCCGAAGAAGGGAGAGAGCGGCAGCTCCTGGCCCCAGGGAAGCTTTGCGACGTTGCGCGCACGGTCCAGCGGAATGTGGATGCGGCGGAACTCGGGAAAATCCTCCGGCAGGGTGCCGAGCGTCGGCACGTGCAGATTCCAGCCCCAATTGCAGCGCAGCTCGATATTCAAGACGCGCACTTCCAGCACGTCGCCGGGCTCGGCGCCTTCGACATGGATCGGCCCTGTGAGAAGGTGCGGACCGGGACCGCGGAAGGCGCTTGCCAGCACCTCCGCATGTCCGGGCACGACCTCATAGCCGAGCGACGGATCGGGCAGGTCGTCCGGCTCGCCCGAGAGTGCCTCGATGGTCACCCGGTCTCCGGATGCGATCCGGAGCACCGGCTTCAGTCGTCCGTCCCAGAGTCCCCACTGGACGTTTCCGGGTGTGGATCGCAGGACGTGGTCCATGCCGCTAACTGCCTGCGCTGCTCGCAACGATCGAGGAGGGTGAGGTCGCGAACTTGCCGAGCCCGAGATAGACGAGGCCCGCCACGCCAATTCCGAACAGCCAGCTGAGGTCGGCGCCGCCGAGCAGGTTGATCGAGATCGGCCCCTGCAGCGCGCCGACGAGGCCGTCTTCAACCAGCCATCCGGCAACGAGGCCCGCGAAGAAGGCGATCGTGCCGGCCCAGTTGATGTCGCCATAGGCGCTGGTATCGGGCGAGCGGTAGAGCTCGGCGATGTCGATCTTGCCCTTGCGCTTGATGAAGAAGTCGGCGAGCACCACGCCCGCCCACGGGCTCATCCAAAGCAACAGGCTGATCATCCAGTTGTCGAACGCTTTCGCAAAGGACGGCGCGAAGATGAAGTAGAGCGTGACCAGATAGCCGGCGACGCCGACGATGACGGTGAGCCAGAAGCGCGAGAATTTCAGCCCGGCGCTCAGCGCTGCCAATGTCGCCGAATAGACGTTGAGGATGTTGGTGGCGATCGGACCGTGCAGCACCATCAGCAAGACGAGGATGCTGACCGGCCCGCCGAACACGGCGCTGACCATTTTTGCGGGATCGGTGTCCAGCGTTGTCGAGGCGATGGTCGCGCCGAGGATGCCGAGCCAGACCGTCGGCACGAACATGCCGACATAGCTGTACCAGAATACGGATTTCGACGGCACGCTTCTGGGCACGAAGCGCGAATAGTCGGAGGCCCAGGTCACCCAGGAAATGCCCCAGCCGACCCCGATCGCGGTCATCAGCAGCGTCAGCATCGCCAGATGTGCACCCGGAGGCAGCGAGGTCGTCAGGTTCCAGTTGACGACGCCGGGGCGCGTCCAGGCCAGCACGCTCATCAGCACCATGATGGCGATGGTCGGCGGCACTGTGTACTTCTCGAAGGTGCGTATCGCGTAGAAGCCGTAGATTCCGATCAGGACCTGCACGGCCATCACCAGCGTGATGACGACGATCTCGATGAACCAGGTGTCGGGAACGCCGAACTGGCCAAGGATGCCCATCGAAACCTTGACCGGGAAGTAGGTGTTCACGCCGATCCAGCCCAGCGTCATCAGGAACATCAGGATGCTCGGCAGGTAGGCGCCGCGGACCCCGAACGCGGACCGGCTCAGCACCATCTGGTTGACGCCGGTCTTGTGCCCCATCACCGTGAAGGTCGCGAAGATCGCGCAGCCGACGATGTTGCCGAGCACGATGACTGCGATCGTCTCCATCAGGCCGAGCTTGAGGATGATGCCGAGCCCGCCGAGCGCCCAGTTCACCGGCGCGATGTTGGCGCCGGCCCAGATCCACATCTGCTGCGGACCGGTTGAGTCCCGGTCCGCATCGGGAATTGGCTCGATGCTGTGAATATCAGCGCGAAGTTCGGAATCCGTCATGACATCCCCCAAATACGAAGCACACTTCGCATCATCGCAGCATAAATCGTGCCATGGGTTGCCGTGCTGCTGGAACAGGGCGTGCGCGCACATCAGATGCAGCGTCGCTCGCGCCGATTGCTGTTGAGTTTTCAAGTGTGCAGACCACTTCGCGCGCCGGCCCGCCGCGCCGCGTTCGCGGCAGCATTGCTCTGCTCAGGCCTGCCGCCACGAGGCGGAGGACGTTGCACGGCCGGGCAGCGGTACGATGATAAATTGAGCAGCCCAATTCAAAGCGGCAGCAGGTGCCGCTAGTCGAATAGGGCAGCGGCACTGTCGCGACTGGGGTTGCCGGCCACGATGCGCTGCATCATCTCGATGAACAACGCCTGTTCGCGCTCGCTGAGATCGCCGAGCGTCGCGCGATGCGCCTGCCTCGCGGCGCCCTCGATCTTGACCAAGAGGGCAGCGCCGGCGGGCGTCAGACGACACAGCCGGGCGCGGCGATCGTCCTTGTTGACGGCGCGCTCGACCAGATTCCGCGCGGCGAGACGCTTCAACGCGCCGGTCGTGGTGGTCCGATCGAGGGCGATATCGGCCGCCAAAGTGGTCTGATCGTTTGTTTCGCGCACCGCCAGCGCCGAGAGCAGGCTGTATTGCAGCGGTGTGACCTCGAATTCGCCGCAGGCGTCCTGAAACAGCGCGACGTGAATCTGGTGCAGCCGCCGGATCAGATAGCCGGGCCGTTGCGACAATGGCCAGGGGCGATGCTTGTCCCCGCTGCGACTTTTCCTGGCTCGCCGCAATGCACGCTCTCCCAACCCAAAACTCCGTCGCGCATAGCTCGATTCGATCGGGTTCGCCACAACGAGATCATGGCACGAAGCTTGCTTTTGTCAAATGCGAAGCATGCTTCGTAATTCGAGAGCGAGGCAGCCGCCTGCGTAAGATCCAAGGAGAGCGCCATGTCCGTTACTGCCAGCTTCGACCTTCTGCTGCGAGGCGGTCGCGTGATCTGTCCGGCCTCGGGCGTGGACGGCGTCAGGGACGTCGCCATCCGGGGCGGCAAGATCGCGGCGGTCGCGGCGGACATCCTGCCGACCAGTGCGAAGGAGGTCGTCGACGTCAGCGGCAAGCTGGTGCTGCCCGGGCTGATCGACACCCATGCACATGTCTATCAATATGTCTCCGGCCGCTTCGGCATGAATCCCGACATGGTCGGTGTGCAATCGGGCGTGACGACGCTGGTCGATCAGGGCGGGCCGTCCTGCATGACGTTGCCCGGCTTTCGTCATTTCATCGCGGAAGCCTCGGCCTCGCGCGTCTATGCCTTTCTGTCCGCCTATCTCGTCGGCGGCCTCGAAGGGCACTTCTATCCGCAGCTCTACAGTCCCGATGGCGTCGACATCGACGCCACGGTCAAGGCGGCGACGGCCAATCTCGACATTGTGCGCGGCATCAAGGCGCATGCCGAGATCGGTGGTTTCGCGCGCTGGGGCATTCACGTCATCGAAATGGCGGCGGAGATCGGCAAGCGCGCCGATCTGCCGGTCTATGTGCATTTCGGCCAGCTATGGGGCCTGCCCGAAAGCGGCGCCAACGGCGAGGATGCCGACACCATCCTCACGCGCGTGATCCCGCTGCTGCGCGAGGGCGATATCCTCGCTCATCCCTTCACGCGCCACCCCGGCGGCTTCGTCAATCGCGAGGGCGAGGTGCATCCGGTGATCCAGGCCGCGCTCGACCGCGGCCTCAAGGTTGATGTCGGCCACGGCAGCCATTTCTCGTATCGGCTCGCCAAGAAGGCGATCGCCGCCGGCATCATCCCGACCACGCTGGGCGCCGACATCCACGGCTACAACACCCATGTGCCTGCGCCGGCCGGAACGCCCGACCAGCATGAGGACGAGGAGAACCATCCATTCGCCGGACAGGCCAAGTTCAGCCTGGTCCAGGCGATGAGCTCGATGATGGCGCTCGGCCTGACGCTGGAGCAAGTGGTGCCGATGGTCACCGCCAATCCCGCAAAAATGCTCGGTCGCAGCGAGGAGATCGGCGCGCTCAAGGTCGGCATGGACGCGGACGTCTCCGTGCTCACGGAGCGGAACGGCCGTTTCGTCCTCAAGGACAACGAGAAGAACGAGGTGATCGCCGAGCGCCTGCTGCAGCCGGCCTTCTGCCTGCGCGCCGGCACGCGCTTCGAGGCGGTCGCGCCGATCTTGCCGCAAGCTGTCGCGGCATAAGGCCGGGCGGTGAAGGAGGACGCTGGCGTGCGTAACGAGCGAGAGTTTCCTGCTGGCAAATCCGGGCAGGGCGTCGGTGCACGGCTGCCGCGGAAGGAAGACGATCGCCTGATGCGTGGCCGCGGCCAGTACGTCGCGGATATCCGCCTCGCCGGCCTACAGGATGTAGCCTTCGTGCGCAGCCCACTGGCGCATGCGCGGATCCGCGGCATCCACGTGCCTGAACGTTATCGTGGCAGAGTGTTCACGGCTGCCGATCTCGTCGGCGTCAAGCCGATCCGCGCGGTGTCAGGACTTCCGGGCTTCAAGATATCCGAGCAGCCGGTGCTCGCCACTGGCAAGGTGCGGCAGGTCGGCGAACTCGTCGCGATGTGCCTCGCGCCGACGCGCGCCGAGGCGGAAGACATCGCGGCCTCCGTGACGCTGGATCTGGAGGAGCAGCCGGCAATCTACGACATGCTGAAAGCGCGCGAGCCGGGCTCGGCACTGGTGCACGAGCATTGGGGCGACAACGTCTTCCTGGAGACCAATTACGAGGTCGACATCTCCGCCGCGCTGGATGCGCCGATCAAGGTGACGCGCGAGATATCGACCGCGCGGCAATGCATGTCCCCGCTGGAAGGCCGCGGAGTGGTTGCGACCTTCGATCCCCGGCTCGACCAGCTCACGCTGCATTCGGCCGCGCAAATGCCGCACATCACGCGCAGCGGCCTTGCCGAATGTCTCGGCATGGAGGAGGGCCAAATCCGCGTCATCTCGCCGGATGTCGGCGGCGGTTTCGGCCACAAGGGGATCTTGCTGCCCGAGGAGGTCTGCCTGTCCTGGCTGACCATGCGCTGCGGCCATCCCGTGCGCTGGACCGAGGACCGCCGCGAGCATCTCGTCGCCAGCTCCAATTGCCGCGAGCACCATTACAAGATCACGGTCTATGCCGATCGCGACGGCATGCTGCGCGGCATCGATTGCGAGGCGACCGTGGATTCCGGCGCCTACTCGTCCTATCCGTTCTCGGCTTGTCTCGAAGCCGCGCAGGTCGCGAGCATCTTGCCCGGCCCCTACAAGATGCCGGCCTATCGCTGCCGCACCTTCTCGGTCGCCACCAACAAATGCCCGATCCTGCCGTATCGCGGCGTGGCACGTACCGGCGTCTGCTTTGCGCTGGAGCTAATGCTCGATCTCGTGGCAGCCGAAGCCGGCATCGAGCCGGGCGAGGTGCGGCTGCGCAATCTGGTGCTGCCGGAGCAGATGCCGTTCGACAACATCACGAAGAAGCATTTTGACAGCGGCGATTATCCGGAAGCGATGCGCCGCGCGCTCGCCGCCATCGACATTGATTCCATTCGCGCGAAGCAAAAGCAGGGCGAGACCGATGGCCGCCGCATCGGCGTCGGCGTCTCCATCTATTGCGAGCAGGCCGCGCACGGCACCTCGGTCTATTCCGGCTGGGGCATCCCGATGGTGCCGGGGCACGAGCAGGCCTCGGCACGCCTGACGCCGGACGGCGGTCTCGAATTGCGCGTCGGCGTGCATTCGCACGGGCAGGGCATGGAGACGACGCTCGCCCAGGTCGCCCATGAGATCCTCGGCGTCGATGTCGCGAAGATCCGCATCATCCTCGGCGACACCGCGATGACGCCGTATTCGACCGGCACCTGGGGCTCGCGCTCGATGGTGATGGCGGGCGGGGCGGTGGCGACCGCCTGCCGCGAGCTCGGCGAACGTGCAAGGCGCATCGGCGCAAAGCTGTTGCAGCACGATCCCGCCTCGGTGGTGCTGCAGAATGGCGAGGTGCGCGGGGTCAACGGCAGCGTCGGACTGAACGCGATCGCCTACACCTGGTATCGCCGCCCGCAGGATCTGCCCGCCGACGTCGATCCCGGCGGACTGGAGGTGACGCAGGGCTACAAGCCCGTGCGCGACAGCGGGACGTTCAGCTATGCCGCGCACGCCGCCGTGGTCGCCGTCGATCCCGATCTCGGGGAGGTGGAAATTCTCGACTACGTGATTGTCGAAGACGGCGGCGTGCTGGTCAATCCACTCGTGGTCGACGGTCAGATCTATGGCGGCCTTGCGCAAGGCATCGGCACCGCGCTCTACGAGGAGATGCCGTTCGACGCCTCCGGCCAGCCGCTGGCGACGACGCTCGCCGACTATCTGCTGCCCGGCCCCACCGAGGTTCCGGCGGCGCGCCTCGACCATATGGAGACGCCGTCGCCCTACACGCAGTTCGGCGTGAAGGGCATCGGCGAGGGCGGCGCGATCGCGCCGCCTGCCGCGATCGCCAACGCCGTCAACGACGCGCTGCGGCCGCTCGGCGTCGAGCTGATGCAATCGCCGATCACGCCGCATCGGATCGTCGCGGCGGTGCTCGCCGCGCGCGCGGCCGAAAGGAGCGCGGCATGAAGCCGGCGCCCTTCGCTTACGAACGCCCGCGCGACCTCGATGCCGCGCTCTCGATGCTGGCTGCAAGCGGCGGATCGGCAAAAATCATCGCCGGCGGCCAGTCGCTCGGACCAATGCTCAATCTGCGGCTGGTGCAGCCGGAACTGATCGTCGACATCTCCGGCCTTGTCGAGCTCAGGCGTGCCGAGATGTCCGGCAGCGAGCTTGTGCTCGGCGCCCTGGTCACCCATGCCGATATCGAAGACGGCCGCACCGCCGACGTGACCCGCGGCGCCATGCGCGGCGTTGCGGCCAACATCGCCTATCGCGCCGTGCGCAACCGCGGCACCATCGGCGGCTCGCTCAGCCATGCCGATCCCGCCGCGGACTGGATCTCGGCGTTGGCGGCGCTAGGCGCGCGGGTGACGCTGCGCAGCCTTGCCGGTGCGCGATCGATGGCCGTCGAAGCGTTTGTGGTTGGTGCGCTGGAATCCGCGCTGCAGGCCGGTGAGATCGTGGAAGCGATCCATGTGCCGGCGCGCGCAACGTTGGCGCATTGGGGCTATGCCAAGAGCTGCCGCAAGACCGGCGAATTCGCCCACGCCATCGGCGCGGTGCTGGTCGATCCCGCAGCCGGCTCGGCGCGCGTCGTGATCGGTGCGATCGACACGGCGCCGATCGTCGTGACCGACGCGGCGGACCTGTTCGGCGGACGGATCGCCGCCGACTACAAGCAGCGTTTCGATGCCCGCGTCGCCGACGCGCTTCTCGCCAGGGCCGGCGTCGACGATGCCGCGCAGCGCCATATTCATGTCAGCGTGTTGAAGCGCGCCGTCCTGGAGGCCGCGGCATGACCACGATCGCGCTCAACGTCAATCGCCGCGCGGTGGAGCTGTCGGCCGAGCCGCGCACCAGCCTTGCCGATTTCGTCCGCGACAGGCTCGATCTGACCGGCACCCATCTCGGCTGCGAGCACGGCGTCTGCGGGGCCTGCACCGTGCTGCTCGACGGTGTGCCGGCGCGCTCCTGCATCACCTATGCGGTGGCTTGCGCGGGCGCCGATGTCACCACGATCGAAGGCCTCGACGAGGACGAGGTCACGATCGAGCTGCGCGCGGCCTTCACTCGCGAACACGCGCTTCAATGCGGCTATTGCACGCCCGGCTTGCTGGTGTCGGCGCGCGATCTTGTCCAGCGTCTGCCCGACGCCGACGAGCGGAGCATTCGCGTCGGCCTCAGCGGCAATCTCTGCCGCTGTACCGGCTATGTCGGCATCGTGCGCGCGGTGCAGTCCGTGATCGAAGCCCGGCGTGCGCGCAACATCGCACCGCAGGCCGACAGCGGCCGCACCAGTCTCGGCCCGGTTGGATCGGGGCGCGCCCCATTCGGCGGAGAGGGATTATCTGCGCGGCAGGCGCCGGCGCTGGCCTCAGAGAGTGCCGCTCCGCTTCGAATTCCGGACTTCGCCCCGGCGACCGTGCTCGACCAGCGCTTCACGCTGCCGCATGCGCCCGCAAAAGTGTTCGCGATGTTCGATGACATCGCCGCCATCGCCGCCTGCCTGCCAGGCGTATCGCTGACCGGGCCGCCATTGCCCGAGCGCGTGGAGGGTTCGATCCGCGTCAGGCTCGGACCGATCGCGGCGGCCTTCGAGGGCGCCGCCCGCGTCGAGTGCGATCCCGCGACGCTCTCCGGCCGCATCATCGGCATCGGTACCGACCAGCGCAGCCATTCGGCGACGCAGGGTGAAATCCGATATCGCCTAGTACCGCTCGAAGGCGGCGCGGCGACCGCCGTCGAGCTCTCGGTTGGATACACGCTCACGGGAATGCTGGCACAGGTCGGCCGGCCGGGCCTCGTGCGCGATCTCGCCAGACGCCTCGTTGCCGAGTTCGCGACAAATCTCGACCGCCACATGTCCGGCGCGACGTCGGGGCAGACGGCCGCGGCAGAGCTCAGCTTCTGGTCGATCGCATCGGACGTTTTGCGCGCCCGCCTTGCGCGCGTGTTTGGCCGCGTCTTCACCGGAAAAGGTGGCGCGGAATGATCGGCGCGGTTCGCGCCGCGGAGTGACGAAGCCTGGACTGCCCTGGACATCAACAGCGTGGGATTTGGAGAGACAACATGACACGAGCACTCGGACTGGTTCGGACAATCACGCTGGCGACGGCCTTGTTCGGCGGCACGGCGGGGGCGCAGACCATCAAGATCGGAGTCAACGAGCCGCTCACCGGCGCGTTCGCGGCGTCCGGCACCTATGTCGTCAACGGCGCCAGGATCGCCGCCGACGAGATCAACGCCAAGGGCGGCATCCTGGGCAAGAAGATCGAGCTCGTCATTGAGGACAACAAGAGCAACCCGACGGAAGCTGCCGCCGTTGCCGAGAAGCTTATCACCAGCGACAAGGTGCCGGTGCTGATGGGCGCCTGGGGCTCCAGCCTCACGCTCGCGGTGATGCCGAAGCTGATGGAATACGAGACGCCGATGGTCGTGGAGACCTCGTCGTCGGGGAAGATCACCACGACCGGCAATCCCTTCATCTTCCGCATCTCGCCGCCCTCCGCGGTCGAGGCCGCGGCGTTCAAGGGCATCGTCGACAAGCTCGCGCTGAAGAAGGTTGACTTCCTCGTCATCAACAACGACTGGGGCCGGGGCACCGCCGAGGACTTCAGCAAGATGATGAAGGATAAGGGCATCAGCATCGGCCTGGTCGAGACCATGGACCAGGGCGCGCAGGACATGAGCGCGCAGCTTTCCAAGATCAAGAGCTCGGATTCCGAGACGGTCATCGTCACGACCGCGGTGGATCAGCTCACCTTGATCTTCAAGCAGGCCGCCGCGCTGGGCCTGAAGAAGCGCATCATCACCACCGGCGGCTCGCAGAACCCGGACCAGATCATCGCCCAGGCGGGAGCCGCCGCCAACGGCACCATGCATCTGACCACCTTCCTGCCCTGGTTCCCCGACAAGACGCCGAACCCGGAAGCCACCAACTATTTCATCACGGAATGGAAGAAACGCGGCTTCGAGTTCGCCGGCTGCACAGAGAGTTTTCGCGGTTATGACGGCATCCGTACTGCTGCTGCTGCGATCGAGAAGGCCGGCAAGGGCGAGCCCGCTGCGATCAAGGCGGCGCTCTGGAATATCAACATCAAGGGATTGAACGGCGACATCGTGTTCCGCAAGTCCGGCCCCGAGGGCAAGGAGAGCGGGCAGAGCCAGCCGAATGTCTATCTCATCGAGATCAACGACGGCAAGGTCGAACTGAAGACGCTCTAAGTCATCGGAGGCGAGAGCGGCACACCGCCGCTCTCGCCACATTGCAGATCATACGGAAACGGCTTTGAGCGAATTCCTCCAGCATCTGATCAACATGCTCGTGCTCGGCGGCACCTATGCGCTGCTGGGCATCGGGCTAACCTTGATCTTCGGCATCATGAACGTGGTGAACTTCACGCATGGCGTGCTCTACACGTTCGGTGCCTACATCATGTTCATCGTGGTGCAGCAGCTCGGGCTGAACTTCTTCCTTGCGCTCCCCGTCGCCGTGCTGGCGGGATGGTTGCTGGGTGCGGCCATCGAGCTGACCCTGCTGCGGCCGCTGCGGGGCTCCGACATCGACACCACGATGCTAGTCATGATCGGCGCCTGGATCGCGATGCAGTCGGGCACGCTATGGATCTGGGGCGGCGTCGCCAAATCGGTGACGACGCCATTCCCTGAGGCGCCGCTGGTGCTCGGGCCCGTGTCGGTCTCCTGGCTGCGTCTGTTCGTGCTCGCCGCCGCGGCAATGTTGATCCTGGTGACATATCTATTCATCAACAAGACCAGCCTCGGCCGCGCGATGCGGGCGACGTTCCAGGACCACGACACGGCCTCGCTGATGGGCGTCAATGTCGACATGATCTACACCTCGACCTTTGCGATCGGCTCCAGCCTGGCCGCCGCCGCCGGCGCGCTGCTCGGCCCGGTCTACGTGATCTTCCCGCAGATGGGGGATCTTGCCGCGGTGAAGGCCTTCGCCATCGTAATCTTGGGCGGCCTCGGCAACATCACCGGCGCGGTGATCGGCGGTTTCATCCTGGCGCTGGCCGAAGAGCTTGGCGCGGGCTACGTCTCGTCCGGCTATCGCGACGCGATGGGTTTTCTGATCATCATCGCGGTCCTGATCTTCAGGCCGACCGGCCTGTTTGCGCGTGCGGAGCGCGTCGGATGAGAATAGCCATCACCATCCTCGCGGTCGCAGCACTGGCCTCGGTCCCGCTCTGGCTGCGCGATCCCTATCTCCTCAACGCGCTGATCACGACCGGCATCTTCGTCATCGGCGCGATGAGTCTCAATTTGCTGCTCGGCTTTACCGGTCAGCTCAGCCTCGGTCACATCGCCTTCTTCGGCATCGGCGCCTATGTCAGCGCGCTGACATCGCTCGGCTTCGATATCGGCCTGCCCGGAGGCTGGCGCCTGGTTCACGCGCCCTGGCCGCCCATTGTGGGTCTGGCGCTCGCAAGCCTCGTCGCCGGATTATGCGGCTGTTTCGTCGGCCTGCTCTCGTTCCGCGTCCGCGGCGCCTATTTCGTCATCGTGACGATCTCCTTTGCCGAGGTGGTCCGGCTGGTCGCGCTGAACTGGGTCGAGCTGACGCAGGGCCCGCTGGCGTTGACCAACATTCCATCCATCGCGCTGCCGTTGCCCGGCTTCGGTGAGCTGACGCTGCGCACCAAGATGCAGAACTACTATCTCGTGCTGGTGGTGGCGTTGATCGCCTATCTCCTGATCGCACGCCTCGTTCATTCCCATTTCGGCCGTGCGATGCGGGGGCTGATGGAGAACGAGACGCTCGCCGTCTCCGTCGGCATCGACGTGACCAGGACGCTAACGCTGGCGGCGGTGATCTCGGCCGCGATCGCGGGCGCGGCCGGCAGTCTCTATGCGCATTACATCCGGATCATCGACCCTGAAGTATTCGCCTTCATCAACACCGTCAGCATGGTCATCATGGTCATCAGCGGCGGCAAAGGGTCGCTCGCCGGTCCCGTCATCGGCGGCCTGATTTTCGGCCTGCTGCCGGTCGCGCTGCGGCCGGTCATGGCGCCGGAAGCGCAGTGGATCGCCTATGGCGGCGTGCTGATCGCCATCCTGTTCGTGCTGCCGCGCGGCATCGTGCCGTCGCTCGCACAGCGCTTCATCCGACGGCGCAGCGGCGCGCCGGCGCTGGCACCAGTTGCGCTCACCGAAACCGGTGCAAAGGAACCGGCGTGATGACCGCGCGCAGCATTGCCATGAACATTGAGCAGGTCGCCGTCCGCTTCGGCGGGCTGGTCGCGATCTCCGACATGAGTTTTACGGTCGGCGAGGGCGAGATCGTCAGCCTGATCGGGCCGAATGGCGCCGGCAAGACCACCGCCTTCAACGTCATGACCGGTTTCCTGACGCCGAGCGCAGGCCAGGTCACCTATCAGGGTACGACGCTGACCGGGTTGAAGCCGCACGAGATCGCCGATCTCGGCCTGATACGCACCTTTCAGCGCACCAGTGTGTTTCCTAACGACACCGTCTACGACAATCTCCTGATCGGCCTGCATCGTCAGGGCCGGGTCCGGCTGCCCGATGCCATCCTCGGGCTGCCGGGCGCGCGCGCCTCGGAGCGCAGGCTGCGGCACAAGGCCAGCGAGCTGATCGAATGGGTCGGGCTCGAACGCCGCGCGTACGATGCGGCCGGCTCGCTCTCCTACGGCGAGCAGCGCCTGGTCGGCGTCGCGCTGGCGCTGGCGGCGGAGCCCTCGATGCTGCTGCTCGACGAGCCTGTCTCCGGTATGAACGCCTCGGAAACCCACCGTTTCGTCGAGCTGGTCCGCAGCGTTCGCGACCGCGGCATCACGATCCTGCTGGTCGAGCATGACATGCCGATGGTGATGACGGTCTCGGATCGTATCGTGGTGCTCAACTATGGCCGCATCATCGCGGAGGGAACGCCGGATGTGATCCGCAACGATCCGGCCGTGATCGAGGCCTATCTCGGACATGGAGCGGGGCGTGCTTGAGATCCGCGACATGGTGTGCGGCTATGGTGGCGTCACCGCGCTGCGCGGCATCTCGCTCGACGTGAAGGCCGGCCAGCTCGTCGCCCTGATCGGCGCGAACGGCGCCGGCAAGAGCACGACGCTGCGCGCGATTTCCGGCCTCGTGCCGCCGCGCGCAGGGCAAATGCGGTTCGAGGGCATCGACATCACGGGGGCGAGACCGCCGCGCGTTCTTGCCAGCGGGATCGCACATTGTCCGGAAGGCCGGCGCGTATTTCCGCACATGAGCGTCGAGGAAAATCTCGACATGGGGGCTTACCTCCGTCGTGGTTCGGGCGAGATCGCGGCCGACCGCGACCGCATCTACGCGGAGTTTCCGCGGCTCGCCGAGCGGCGCCGGCAGTCTGCGGGCACGCTGTCGGGCGGCGAGCAGCAGATGCTCGCGATCGGTCGGGCGCTGATGTCACGGCCGAGGTTGATCATGTTCGACGAGCCGTCGCTCGGGCTCGCGCCCAACATCGTCGAGCGCACCTTTGCGATCATCCGTGGCATCCGCGATGCCGGCACGACGGTGCTGCTGGTCGAGCAGAATGCGTTTGCCGCGCTCGAGATGTGCGACCACGCCTATCTGCTCGAGAATGGCCGCATCGTGCTGTCAGGCGCAGGCTCCGAGCTGATCGAGAACGAGCACGTGCGGAAGGCCTATCTCGGTGGATGACGATGCCGCCGGTTCAGCTGGCTTCGGCTGGACGCCGATCTGCAATCTCGACCGCCTGAGAGCGGAGACGATCGTTCGCGCACATGCTGCAGGCCGCGACCTGCTGGTGATCTGGAACGACGGCGATGTCGTCGCATGCGACCGCGCGTGTCCGCATGAACAGGCGGATCTGGCTCTCGGAGAGGTGAGGGCCGGCCGGCTGTTCTGTCGGCGTCACGCGGCATCGTTCGATTTGCGCGACGGGGCGATCAATCCGGGATGGCCGAGCCCGCCGTTGCGACTTTACCAGATACGGATCACGGGCGAACAAATCTGCGTGGAGGCGCGGGAGCAGCAAGCGCGGCGATGCTGGCATCATGCCCCTGTTTTGCCCGACGATTCAAAATGATCGATGGTGTCGACTTGCCTGCAAAATTCGTCTTTGAAAACAACGGCACTCTACTGTGCATGGGGTTGTTTTCGCGTTTTTTTAGTCCAGCAACCGGCGGACGCCGTCGACGAGGACCCCGTCTGGCCGCCGCAGGGCCTCGAGAATGGTGAAATGGTCGGCGCCGTCAACCGGAATGAGCTTGCCGGGCGCCTTCGCCGCCGCGCGCTTGTCGTGGAGATTGATGGAATCGTAAACGAGCGCCGGCAGCTCGTTGCTGCCATAGGCGATGTCGAGCCGCTTCGGTGTGACGGGCAGGCGCAGCGGCGATAGCGCGGCGATTTCCTCATCCGTCAGCTTCAGCGCGTTGTTGAGGCCGGTATCGCGGATTGGTGCGAGCTCGTACACGCCTGAGATCGCCAGTCCCGCATGGACCCTCGGATGGTCTAGCGCCATCGCTACGAGATGGGCGCCGGCGGACCAACCCGACAAGACGACCGGTCCAGCAACGCCATAGGACGCGCCATTTGCGGCAAGCCAGTCGAGCGCGCGCGGGACTTCAGCGACGATGTTGGTGAGGGACACCTCCGGCGCCAGCGAATAGCCGGGAATGGCAACCGACCAGCCATGGGCGGCGATGCCTTCGACGAGCATGGCGAACAATTCGCGCGAATTGCGCTGCCAATAGCCGCCATGCAGGAACACCAGGCATGGCGCCTCAGGCCTGGCGGCCGGATAGAGATCGATCTTGTTGTTCGCCCGCTGACCGTAAGCCAGATCGAGATGGGATTTCAGCGTGCCTCGCAGCCGGCTAGAGGCTTCGTTCCGTTCGGCAATCAGGGCCGCGCTGTTCTTGACGGCCGCGTTGTTGTCATAGGCGGCGTCGCGTTCTGCCTGGGACAGCCCGGACCATGCGGAACGGGGATCGAGCGGCCGACCTGTCGAATGAGCATTCTCAACCATAATCACTCCGATGCGGCCCCTGGATGGCGCCCTTGTCCAATTTGGGCCGGCTATTCACCGACAATTGAGGTGCTGGACCAGCCGTGTCCCGATTGGACAAGGCAGCCTCGGACCATGCCATGCGCACGCCACGCAAAATGCTGGTTCGGGTGCGACGGCACCTCCATGCTGTCGGCTGTGAAAGAATAGCCATTTGAATTCGCAAGACTATCGTTTTTCCGTGGCACCCATGATGGATTGGAGCGAGAGTTCAGGTTCTTCAAGTAGTTAGTAGGCGGCGTGTGCACGACGTGTGCACCGGGAGATCAAAGAAAATCTCATCACAGTCAATGTGAGCGGGCGTTTGGAGTAAGGGGGCCGCCTTCAGTTGCGGTGCTCGACCAAAACTCGGAGCAAACGGATGACGGCGGGCAGGCGCCGACGGCAACCTGTGTTCTTCGACGTTGGAAACGTCATTGCCCGCCGCACAATCGGGGAACTCAGCCGATCCAACTTAGAACGAATAATATAGTGTGAGGCGGTAGCGCTCCCCAAAACCACGATTGTCCGCCAAGAAAATGCGATCTTCTGCGCGGTCACCGCGCTCCTGTAGCACTCAGCCGTACTGTCGCCCGACCGAGTTCGCAACGCGGTTGGGCCCGGGCTTGATCTCCGGCTACTTTCCGGCTCCTGTAGTCAAGCCGCTGACGATGTAGCGCTCAAGGAAAATGCCAACCAGGACGAGCGGTGCGATCGCCGCGGTCGACAGCGCCGCCATCGACCACCAATTGATGCCTTGCGAGCCAGTCTGGCTCGCCACCATAACGGGGAGCGTCTTCGCGTCGGTGCTCGTCAACAGCGCCGCGAAGAAATATTCGTTCCAGCACAGCACCAGGGAGAGAATGAATGCGGCCATCATTCCGGGGACAGCGAGCGGCAGAATGATCCGCAAGAAGGCGCCCCAGGTCGACAGGCCGTCCACGAAGGCGGCTTCGTCGAGCTCGATCGGAATCGCATTGAACTGATCGCGCATGATCCAGATGACGATCGGAAGCACGGTCAGCGTGTAAAGCAAGACAAGGCCAAGTCGTGTGTCGAGCAGGGCCAATGCCTTGTAGAGGACGAGGAACGGCAGCGCGAGCACGACCGGCGGCAGGATCAGCTGGGACATGAAGAAGAACAGGATGTCATCGTTGCGCATCCAGGCGAACTTGTAGCGGAAGCGGCTCAGGCCGTAGGCCGCCAGAGATCCGAGGATCAGTGCCAGCAATGATGCGCCGACGGAGGTGATGATGCTGTTGACGAACCGATTCACGAATTCGGAGCGTGCCGTAGAGGTTCCGAACAGTGTATCTGGCGACAGGCCGAGCGAGCGCCATCCCTTCCAGTCCGGCTGAAAATCGACCCAGGGAACCAAGTGGGCTTGCGTCACATCGACCGCCGATTTGAACGACGTCGTGACGGTCCAGTAGATCGGGAACAGGCAGATAATCGTCCAGAACAGGAGTGCTGCGTAGATCAGTACGCGGCTCAGCGTCCGCTTTGCGCGGGGGGCCGCCGGACGCCTCTGAACGGGCTTCAATGCCAAGGTCGATCTAGTCAATCGAGAAACTCCGTTTGGAAGCCCTAGACGACCTTCTGCGTCCAGCGCTTGGACAGGCGCAACAGGACGGTCAGGAGCACGATGATCATAAGCAGGTAAACCATAGCGAGCGCCGTGCCATATCCGACGTTCGAGCGGTCGCGGTAGACGCGGTAGATGAAGCTCGACACCGTGTCGGTTGCGCCTCCCGGCCCGCCAGCGGTGACGTTGATCACGAGGTCGGCGAGCTTCAGCTTGAAGATGATGCGGATAATGAGGACGGTGATGCTCACCGGCAGCATGATCGGAAACGTGACGTGCCAGAACGACTGCCAGCCATTCGCGCCGTCGACCTTGGCCGCCTCCTGCACCTCCTTCGGCATCGCCTGCAGGCCTGCGAGAAGGATGATCATGATAAAGGGGATCGACACCCACGCGTCCATCACCTGGATGCTGAAGCGCGCCATCCACGGCGAGGCGAAGAATGCCGGGTTGTCCCAGCCGAGATAGCGCGCCAGCGTCGCCGCCGGTCCGAAGCGATATTCCATCAGCGACTTGCCGATCATCCAGCTCACGGCGACGGGGCTGAGCATCATCGGCAGCAGGAAGACCACGCGGAAGAATTTTCGCGCGCGGATCTCGGCGCTGAGCAAGAGCGCCAGTCCGAACGCAATCGCGTATTCGCCGAGTACCGCGGCGGTGTAAAAGACCATGTTGCCGAGCGCATTCCAGTAATAGGTGTCGTTCAGCATGCCCCTGACATTGTCGAAGCCGCTGAAACGCGGACCTTCGATCGAGCTCAGATTCCAGTCGAGAGAGGCGATATAGATCCCGAAGATCGTCGGGAAGATCACGACGGCGACGGTGAAGAACACTGCCGGCAGCAGGAACAGCGCGCGCTGGCCACGCTCGCCGCGGGTCAGAACTTGTCCGACGCCAAACGCAACGGCCCAGACGAGATAGGCGATGAGGATCGGCCGCCAATCGGAAAATCCGGCAGTCATCGCGCCGGTCGTATGCAAGATCTGAATAAGGAGGACGAGCAGGAAGCCGAGAGACGCGAGCAGGACGAGCGCGCGGCCGGCGATCTTCCTGCTGCCGCGTACGCGCTTCGCCGCAGGCTGGTAGTGCAGGTCGTCGCTCACGGGTACGGAATTCTGCATCGAGATGAGCCGAATGCTGTGCCGGCTCTGTGGCCCGGCAAGTCTTCGGCTGGCGCCGGAGGCGCCAGCCGAAGGTGGATGGCTTCGTACAGGCGTCGCTATACCCCGAGAGAGGCCTTGTAGAGCCCGATCTGCCGCTCGCGGCCGATCTGGTCGGTCAGCTTCTCCCAGGCGGCGGCGATGTTGTTCGCGCCGGTTTGCGCGTCAACCTTGCCGGCGAAGATCTTGGTGAGCTCGTCTTCCGCGATGCTGTAATACTGGAAGATGCCGGGGATGCGCGGCTCCACGGCGCGGTTTGGATGATTGTAGGAGGCGAGCTGCGAGTTCAGGTAGGAGGTGATGTATTTGCGGTCGTAGCCCGCCGCCACCCATTCGTCGTACTGGAAGTGGCTGGTGCGGTGAGCCTGGAAGCCCGAAGGATACATCACCATCCAAAGCGACAGATCCTTGCCGCCGAGATGCGCAGCTGCGCTCCACGCCGCCTTGTGCTTCTTCTCGTCGCCATTGACGCGGGCCATCACATAGACGCCCCAGCCGAGATAGGCGCAGTTCGGCGCATGGTTCGGGCCGCTCGAGAGCTTGTCCCACTTTCCGGTCTTGGAGTTGTAGACATCGTCCGAGCCCGGCAGGATGTCGAAGGCGACGACGTCGCCGATTACGGAGGTGTCGCTCGCCTTCGCCACCTGGCCGATGTCGCCCCACCAGGGGATCATCGAGCCGATGCCGGCCAGAAATTGCTGGAAGCCGGTGGTGTTCGGATCGGCATTGAGCTGATCGGCAGGTTCAAATGGCAGCGCGTCAATCACGTCTTGGATGGCGCGGACCCAGGCCGGATTGTTGATGCGCGGCTTCATCGTGTCGATGTCGAACAGCCAGGCCTTGTCGTCGGGATGCTTGGCATAGGCCGAGGCGCGGCTGCCGAGGAAATAGAAGCCGAACCCGCCCCAGGGCTTTGGCGCGTCGAGATAGCCGAACGCGTTCTGGTTCTTTATCTTCTTGCCCTTGAGGAATTTCGTCACCGCCTGCACCTGCTGCCAGGTTTTTGGCACGCCCCAGTCGGTCGAATTTCCCGCGTCCTTCCAGGCCTTGGCAAGGGTTGGGTCGGAGAAGACGTCGGTGCGGTAGTTGAAGTTGTGGCAATCGCCGTCGATGGTGACCCGATAAGTCTTGCCGTTCCAAGTTCCAACCGGCGGCTTCAGGTAATCGACATAATCGTCAACATCTATCTGGTTCTTGACCCAGTCCGGCATCTCCGACGCCAGTCCCTTGCCACAGACGTCGCCCTCGAACGGCGCTCCCATCTCGAGGATGTCGAAGTCGACCGTGCCGGTCGCGATCGCCTGTTGCAGGCGTGGGTTGTAGTCGGCCTGCGCCAGATCAATCCAGGATATCCTTGCGCCCGTATAGGCTTCCCATGGCTTCAGGAAGCCACGGAAGAGGAGGTTGTGCAGGTTCTGATTGTTGAGCCCCATGAAGGAGAGTTCGACGCCCTTGAACTCGCCTTCCTTGACGCTCGCCTTGGTCGGACCGAGGCAGAGCTCACCGACTTTCTGCCAGTCGGCATCCGTCGGCGCACCCTTGCCGACACCCGGGATTTGGGTGATCTGCGCGCGCAGATTGGCTTGCGCGAGCGCGAGTCCCGAGAACGTGCCGAGCGCGCCGCTCGTGCCCAACGCTGCGGCACTTGCCGCACCCTTCAGCACAGTGCGCCGGTTCGGCTGCATTGCGGAATGCCGATCATGATCTTGCTGTTTCACCGCGATACCCTCCCTTTTGACTTTCTTGATGTGAAGTCTGAAGCGCCGGAGCACATCGAGGCCTGGGCTCAGGATTTCGATGTCGTCGTGATGGGGTCAAAGAGGCCGCGCCGAGTATGCAACGGCGCACTCCAAAGTCAACGAAAGCAAGCAAGCCTGAAGCTGTTGACGATATCGACGTGAATGACGATGTGATACCGCGCTGCAAGACGAATGATCAGCCGAGATGACGTGCAGCGTCGACGGCGTTCACGGCGAGCGCGAACGCGTTGGTTCCCGAGCGGCATCGGTCGGGCCCCCGACGTATAGAGCGCCGTCGGGGCTCGATTAGGCGTCGGGCGGAATGACGCCCTTCTTGAAGATAAAGCAGCCGTAGAAGCGCCGTTCGCCGGTCTGAATCACGCAATAGGATTTCTTGGCGAGTTCATAGAAGACAAATCGCTCGACCGATCCCATAGGAAAGGAGCGTCCTTCTGCTGCATCGATTGCGGCCTGAACTTCGCGCTGCACCTCGGGGATTTCGTCGGGCTGGCCGACGATCTCCATGCGCGACGCCGGCTTGTCGACAAAACTGTCGAGCGGTAACACCGACAGGATCGCGCGCGCGGCGCGTCCAGCGCTGACATTGTCGATGCGTAACAACCGGCCCAGGACGGTCTCGCGGGCGACGGAGTCGGCGGGGAAATTGGTGTCGCAGAGGACGAGATCGTCGCCGTGACCCATGGACCGCAGGGCATAGAGTACATCTGCATTGAGAAGAGGGTCGATCGATTTCAGCATGGAGTCTCCCTTGACGCGATCAGAGTTGCTTGGATTGATTGGACTATCCAACGTGGCGGCACCGTCGTCCATACCGACGTGAGCAAATTCCAGGCATCCATGTTTCTCGGCATCGATCACGTCTGCGACCGTGGGTTCGCGAAGCCCCGCTTCGAGAAACTCGACGTCCTGCTCGACGGTGCCGCCACTTATGCCGACGCCAGCGACGAGCTGGCCGTCGACAGCCAGCGGCGCTCCGCCCCCCATCGAGCAAAACCGACCACCCGCGACCCCCATCAGAGGAAACAGCGCCTGTCCGGGCTGTACGTCGGACTACTGAAGCGCGCAACAATTGCTGGTCACGGCGAACTAGATGCGGACACTGATACAGTGCTGTTCATCGAGGCATATACATTTGACGATGGACATAGCGACACTCTTCATTGGACGATCCGAAAGGGTGAGGAAGGCATGCAAGTACACCGGCTTGGAAAACCGACTGGAAGGTGAGGCCATTGGGGAGCAAGCCGGTTGTGCATTCCATTGGAAATACACGCGCGATACACCGCAAGGGGACGGTAAATCGTTCAAGCTGAATTTCGACCATTGGTTTTATGGAATCGATGAACGAGCTTGCATAGTCCGCGGCCGTGCTGGCTGTGCTGGCATCCCGTTTGCGACGGCGCACGTCACTTACCGTAAGCTTTAGCTTCGCTGGTTTCCGCCACTGCCACAGGCGAGAGCAGTGAGGGGCTCAGGGAAGATCGAACCGCGAGCGCAGGTTGTCGGCAACTGGGGGCGGACGTCTCCGGGTATGGAGTACGCCGCGCATGGCCCAACGGCGGCGTAGTCCTGGCGATACTGTAGAGATTGATCTCGCGTCGCGGTCAAGCGGCAGCAAAGAAGCCCGCGCCAAGCCGCCGCGGAAAACGAGCGACGTGAGCCCTTACCCGAGCGGCCGTGCTTGCCTGAAATGGAAACCGTTGGGCGCGAACCTCCGGGCCAAACTGCGCACTTCACCCTGGCATGTTTCCAGCGCGATCTTCTGTGCGAGCATGACATCTCCTATCGGCAGAGCGCCGATCGGCATGAAACACAATCCCACCTGTTGGCGACCTCTCTCGTCGATCTGGCACACGTTAACCGAGGCCCCGGCGTGGATCCTGTATCGCATTCCGCTGTCGCTCCCGATCACCTCGAAGTAGCCCTTCCTGGCAAACTGCTCCCGCTGCGCCGACGACAGCCATTCCCGCAAGAGCCGCAGCGACCGGCCCTCCGGTGTGCCCTCGGCGCCGTGCCTGATGAAGAGCGCTCTCGCCGCTTTCATTCGGGAGCGGCCGCCCCGCGACGGTTGAAAGCCGAACATGACTGTTCCAGTTATCCGCCGACCAACCTGGGGAAGAAGACAGTTTCCTTCGCAGTCGGGTCGAACGATCTGATCTGCGAGACCTGACCTGGGCCGGTGCGGACCGCCGCGGTGAAGCCGGCATTGGTGAGTTCGTAGAACCGCTGCTCCGCTCTTGCCAGTTCTTGTGCGTCGTCCTCATTGAAATAATTTCGGCGGTCGCCGCTGCGGTCCATCACGATCTGGATTGCCATGATCGTCCTCCTCGGATTGCTGGTGGCCAAGGACCTCAATCGAGTATCCGGCCGAAGTCGTAGAATTTCAAGAGGTCGTTGCAACGGCGGACTGGCCAGAATCGACGCAAAGGGCGGGGGATTATGGGCAAATCGATCGCGCCCATCACCAGTGTCAAGGCCGCGCAAGCATCTACCCGTGCAAAATACCTCTCGGCCGGCGAAGGAGATGCCGATGCCGATGAAAGTAGCGCCGGTATGGCAGTGCAGGACTTCACGGAGGTCCTGATCAGTGACCAGTTTTGGCAGCCTCCCTTCCTTGGCGCCAACCGCGCTGCGGCTCTTGTGCAGATCGTCCTGATCAAGCCGAATGCCTTTCCTTTCCGCGAGCGCGCGAAGCCGCTCGAGGTTGGCCGCGGACCCGTCGCGCGCAGTACCGCGGCTTCAAGTATCGTAAATCAGCGACGCTTTTGATAGGCAGGCGTCATTCCAACTAGACAGTCCGAGACGGAAAAAGACCGCCCAAAGGCGGTCTTTTCAGTTAACGCGCCGGGCCAAAATAGATCGGGATCAAAGATACACGGCCCAGTGTGATTTCAAGCTAACCATCATCCAACGAGCGCTGCCTCACAAAAATGATTGCAGTTCTGAAATGGAAAGAGTGCGCTTTGCCACTTGGGAACGCGCCGGCGCTCACGGTGGCCTTGGCTTATTCGAGGCCAAAAAATGGCTCCAGTTGTGGACTGGAGCCGTCACCTTCCTGACGAGCGCTTCCGACGTCGGGGGCTCAAGCTTCGGAAATGCTTCATTCTGCGCTGCGCTTTTCCGATGTCGTCAATGTTTCGAGCCGACGCACCCAAAAAGTCGGACGATTGCGCTGTCATCAAAGTCAAACACGGACATATCACTCGAATCCGCGAAGCATCACGGACTGTAGTGGTTGTGAAATAACCCGAAGGAACGCAATGGAGAAAGTGCGACACTTGCGCGATGCGTTCTGTAGCGTCATGACAGCAGACGTCCACCGCCGATCTGCAAGCCGCGATTTGCGAGTACGTGTGATAGTCGCCTGTCAGATTTCAAGGTCCCGTTGCCAAGACCTGCCGGCGGTGTAAAGTCGGTACGTTTCAAGCCGAAGCATTGCCCGACTAGCCTTTCTGCTGGGGGGTTCCATGTTCGACACCGCCACCACCGCGCTTTTGCGGGCGGTCCTAGACGAGGTTTGCGGCAGCGTTTCCCGTTCCGCGACTGGCACCCGTGCTCATGTGGCCTCGAAGATTTTGGAAGCGGCCACCAGAGGCGAGACGTCGCCGGACGGCCTCAGGCAGGTCGGCCACAAAGCTCTTTCGGAAGCGCCGACCATGTAGCGCTAGTCGCGTGAGGGCGAACGGTCCTGAAAATACTGGTGAGTTATCCGGACGGCTTCGCCGTGATGGCGGATCTCAAGCGTGACATGGCGATCCTGGCGACCAGCGGGCGAGACTGGGCCGAACGCACAAAACGGTTGGCTTCTCGCGTGCCGGGTTTGGACGTGTTTTCGCAAGGTCTCGTCGAACGCCTGAACGGGTGGCTGGCGCATCACCGACAAGGGGCGGGACGTGCTCGAGTTCATGGAAGCCCGCCCCAGCAAGCCGGAGGCGCAGCCGGTCGAGGCGACGGTGCCGGAACCGCCGAAATCCGCAACGCCTCTGCGATCTCCGGCCGAAGCTCGCCGGCGCCGGCGCGAGCGCCGTCAGCGTAGACGCGCCGGCCGAGAACGAACCCGGGCTAACGCCTCATAGGCGAGCCCGTCGAAACCTGGGGGCAGCGCTCCGGACGGCTGGATCGCCCGACCGGCCGCGCAAATCGCTGCTGCAGTGCAGCTAATCCTTGCCCCGGCCACTACCGCGAAAGGGGTCTTGGAGACGCTTCGCGCGATCGCGCGGCCGAGAAGCTGGCCCGGGTCGCGGGGTGCGCCGCAGCCGTGGCGCTGCCGTCGGTCGGGTGCGGGAGATTTCCGGAAGGCAAAG